>SCRK01000049.1 GCA_004298075.1 bacterium
CATGTTCTTTTTCTGTTATAATTTTTTTAAAGGTTATAAAATAATTAGTTAAGGATTTGCCCGGGGATTTTGGTTGGGAGATACGGGTTTTATTTTCCATGTTTATAGTCTACCCCCCCCCAGGAATTGTCAAGTTTTTTGTGCAAGCGAAACATAGGTTACACTGTAGACTGCTGGTTTTGGAGCGAATGTCGATTTTAGCCAATGGAGCTTGAGTATTTCGGGCATCCCCGTGGAGCGAAGCGACAACACGGGGACGGCGAAGCTGTATGAGCGGTATTTGCTGGAGCAAATACCGCGAGTTCTGCAGCCGCCGAAATACGAAAGAACATTGGCGTTAAAAAATCGACCTGAGCTACAAAACCACAGGCTACAGTGGAACGGAATAATCGAAGACGGGACACTCCCTGCGAGATAGCGTCAGGCGGGATGGCGAGAGTTGAATGGAGAGAATTTTTTGATTATTAGCAGAGTTACCAGGTAGCTTGCCGCGGCCATAAACAAACCAATGATCAGATAGCCGGTGATCACCGGCAGGAACACATCCAGAAAAGAAAGCTTAAAGAATTTAACCCAGCCAAAATCATGTATCAGCCCATGCATCTTACGGTCCACATCCTGCCAGTGTAATCCCAGAACAAGTGAACCCGCTTTTATCGCCAGGATAAAGGTTACCAGGCTAAGCCAGGTATTGGTAAGCAGGCTGCCAAAAAGGGCTGCCGCCCTGTTCGCCCGGAAAATAAACGCCAGGAATAAAGCCGCGACCGGCCCGGTTCCCGGCATAAGCCCGGAAAATACCCCCAGCCCTACCCCTAAAGCGATCCTTTGCGGGGAGTCGTTGATCTTAAAAAACTTGTTGATAATAAGGCTGCTGAATTTCTTAAATACAGATTTTCCGGGCATATTTAAACGGGTTTAATGTTCACTCCGGCAAAACGCTCGGAGCCGTATGACTCCTGTATCCAGCCGTTTGGCAAATCATTATCTTCTAATATCCTCTTTGCCTCTTCATACTCCTCTTTTTTCAAGCGCCGGTTGATCTCCGGATAAGCGCGGGCTTTATGGTACGGCAGATACTGGCTCATTAAACTGATGTAAGTATCTTTAGAGATTTCTTCGGCGATAAACCGCATTATCTTATCCGTTCCAGAGGCCCGGTTTGGCAGTACCAGATGCCTGATTATCAATCCTCTCCTGATCAATCCATCCGCGTCAAACTTCGCAGTCCCAACCTGACGGTACATTTCCTTGACCGCCTCCTGATTATACCGCGGGTAATCCGCGGCGAGAGATAATTTCTTGGAGACCTCGCTATCCGCGTAACGCATATCCGGCAAGTATATGTCAACTATGCCGTCAAGCAGCTTTATGACCTCGGCCGATTCATAACCTCCGGTATTATAGACCAGCGGTATCTTTAATCCCCGCCCGCAAGCCAGCTGGAGGGCTTGGAGTATCTGCGGCAAAACATGGGTCGGTGTAACCAGGTTAATATTATGGCAGCCCATGCCTTGCAGCTTTAGCATAACTTCGGCCAGCTCCTCAAATGTATACTCCCTGCCCGCTCCCAGTTGACTGAACTCGTAGTTCTGGCAATAAACGCAGCCCATATTGCAGCGGCTGAAGAATATGGTTCCGGAGCCTTTGCTGCCTGAAACAGGCGGTTCCTCTCCATGATGGCAGAAAAAACTGTAGACTTTGGCCAGCTTTCCGGACTTACAAAAACCGGTTTTATTCTCCAGGCGGTTAACTTTACAATTCCTCGGGCAGATAGCGCAGGAGCCCAAAGAATCAAAAAGCCTGCAGGCTGTTTCTTTTAATTTTCCGCTTTCAAACGCGTTAAGATATGAAGGGTATTCCGGCATTGTCAGGGGGAGTAAAGTTTCCTGATCTGGTTAAAGATAGCGATATACTCTGGGGTGCGGTAATCCGGATAGGTCCAGTCATTAGGGGAAAATGAATTACCTCTGTAGGATAGGGTGATCTCGGCGAAGATGCCTTTACGCAGATAGATCCTGTGAGCATAATCCTTGGTTGAAGCCAGCACAAGTTTAGCCAGATCCACATAGCAGGGGTCAATATTGATCAGGCGGCTTTGGGCCGCTAAGAATCTGGACTCTAATCTATTGGTATAGAGCTTGACCCGGTAAAGATCCTCCATACGAATAAGCCTCCGGAAGCTGACAAACCTTCTTTTAAGCCCTTTGCCCATCTCCGGCTCATAATAATCAGTATAATTGAAATCGATCGCCGGCGATAAGAAATCAATGCCGCCGAATTTTCTCCTTAGCTTACTTTCAGCTCCGGCAAATACAGTTTCATCCTTATAGATGAAACCGATAATTAGTTTTACCGGATTGTGTTTTCTGGTTTTTCCCAATGGAGAAGCTCTTAAGGCAGGAACCGGCTTATATACTGAGTGATCTTTTTGCGCTGCTCCGGCCGGATCTTATTAAAGAATATGGCGATGTTGAAGCCTCCCCTGGCCTCATCTTCGGTCCTGACCACCACACCCTTACATTCAACAACCACATTCTTATGCGCCTGGTCATTATCGGGCAGGCATAACTTTACGGAGATCTTGGTAAAAGGAGGCATATACTTATCCAGATGGCAATAAGCGCCCACGCAGCTCAAGTTATGAGTGGAGGTGGAAAAATCATACCCGTTCACCGCCACATTAAGCGGCAGCTTATGCTCCAATCGGGGATGGACCCTGCGCTCCCTGATATTCATCATCCTTTTTTCTCTTCCTTGGCCTCTGGTTTGGACTTATCGATAAACGCGCGCCAGCACCTCTTGCTGCAATAGAATTTGCCGTCGCGGTAATAACGTTTTAATTTCTTTATCGGTTTATTGCAGGAAAGGCAATTAGTCTGCTTTTCCGCTTTAGGTTTTTCCTGCGTTTCCTGTTCCTTGACTGCTTCGGGTGACATACTTCTTTTCCTTTCCTTAAAAAGACCGGTTAACTAAGCTGCGTGTCCACAAAATCTTCAAGGTATTGCCGCTGGAACCCGTCAAACTCCACGAACTGTATCCCCATCTGGCTGCGGTAAGAATGCGGTAATGGCGTTGACCAGGCTATCCTTCCGACAGCCCTTAATACGCGGTTCAAAAGGTTGATTTCAAGCGCAACCGTGGTAGAAACGGGGATAAACCTGTCGCTGGTGAACCTTAAACCGCCGCAGCTAATGTCACTGCTGACAGCGCTCTCAAAATGAGGCTGGCCCCTGAACTGATAACGGAACTGAACGCGAGAATCTATCCGGGGGAAAAACCGCGCGATCTGCTTATTTTCCTGAATTGCCATTTGCGCCTTCTGTTTACGAGGCAGCCGTGGCTATTGCTCTTACCCCTTTTGAAAAAATATAACATATATTTATAAATATGTCAATGCCTTACAG
>SCRK01000050.1 GCA_004298075.1 bacterium
AATAGATTCAAAATACGTAAAAGAGATCATTGATTTTGTTTCGGCTTCCAAAAGAGGTATTTCCGGCCCCATGCGCGGCACATTGATGGAAAAACTGTTCCTGGATTACCCTTATTTCATCAGGTCGAAGATCGAGACCTATGATCTGTTCTTTAGAAAACCATAATTACTGCGCTCTGCAGTAAAAAAACGATAGATTGTGAAATTTAAAAAAGCTTTGGGGGGTTTTACTGTCAGGGTTGCCGGTAATAATCAAGGGCACGGCCGGCTACCGCATGTTGATGCGGAAACATTATTTGCAGGAGCAAGTCAAGTAGAGGGGCCCTAAGAAAGGAAAAATGCCGATAAATCAGCAGCTATTATTAAAATTCCCATCGTTTATTTTAGGCCTGCTTGTTATAGGGGGGCTGGTTACAATTTCTATCATCGGGCTGCTGATTGTGCGTCATTTTATTTCCCCCGGTAGATTAAAGGCCCATCATGATGTGGCGGATCCGATCCTCGGGGCGGTGGCTGCGATATACGCGATACTTCTAGCATTTGTTTTGGTCAATGTTTGGCAGAATTTTGATAAATCAAACGCTGACGTGCAACTGGAAGCAAATTATCTCGCGGATATTTACCGTGACTCCGAAGCCCTGCCTGCCGATTTTCACCAGAAAGTGGGTGATCTGTTGCGTGAATATAGGCAAGCGGTAGTTGATTATGAATGGAAAACAATGGCCAGAGGAGAGATGAGCCCTGAGGTAGAAAGATTAATGAGGAAGATCTGGAGGCTTTATACAAGTTATCGATCAAAAACTTCTACGGAACAATCATTTTTTGATGAATCTGTGCGAAAGCTAAACTTGCTTCAAGAATTAAGAAGACAGAGATTAATGGACTCAAAAACCGGACTGGAACCCTTGCTATGGTTGGTGTTGATCGCGGGAGGCTTAAGCACTATTTTCTTTACGTTTTTCTTCGGGGCAGAAAATATAAAAGCCCAAGTCGCGATGGTAACGATACTTGCCATAACAATATCCATTATTCTTTTTACTATTTTGTCGCTGGATTTTCCTTTTACCGGAAGTATCTCAATATCCCCCGTCACCTTTAAACAGGTATTATTGAATTAAGCCTAATTGTAATTAAAAGATAAGGGGGAGAACCAGGGCTTATCCAGAGTTGCCGGTTTATAGCGCTCACCTGGGCATTATTATTGACTATTTCTACATTAATATCATTTTCCCGGATTTTAAAACCAGGCCTATTCCCCGCCTGGGTTTATTTTAACATCACTTTAGGGATTATGTTGGGAGGGGGAATTTTTACTACTTTATATAAAAAATATAAGCGAAGCCAACGCAATTCTGCAACCTAATACGGGAAAGGCGGCGGCGGAGCTTTCTTCTGTTCAAGGGTATGGATATCAAAGTGAAGGTCGCGTAATTGTTTGGCAAAACCCGCGGTCAAGGCCACTATCCCCAGAGTAATAAAACCTCCTGCAGCTACGCAGGGGATCGTCCCGATCCAGGCAGCTACCATTCCGCTCTCAAAAGCCCCTAATTCGTTGGAAGCGCAAACAAAGATCCAGTTAGCCGAAGCGATCCTGCCGCGTAATGCGTCAGGGGATAACAGCCTTACCATTGAACGCCTGATCACCATGCTGATCCCGTCAAAAACCCCGCTGAAAAATAAGGCGGTCATGGATAAGAGGAAATTTTTGGAGAAGGCAAAGATAATGATGCTCATTCCGAATCCGGAAATTGCCAGCAGCAGATTACGGCCTGCCCGTTCAATCGGCGCCTGGCGCGTAGCTAATAGGGTTATTATCAATGCACCAAGCGAG
>SCRK01000051.1 GCA_004298075.1 bacterium
GAGCAGGAGGTTAATGAATACCTGCTCCAATTTATTTTTATCGGCCATGACATCAGGCAATCCGCTTTTCAACTCTTTGATAATTTCTATATTTTCAATCTTAAACTGGTTCTTTACCAGTACCAGGGAATCTTCCACTATGGAGTTTATATCCTCCGGCTGCAGATTTAAAGTTGTAAACCTGGAAAAATCAAGGAGGCCGTTTATGATCTTATCCGCCCTGTTTATGCTCTCCTTAAGCATAGCCAGGGTCTCCAGGATATCATCCTCCTTGGCTGACATCCTGCTTTCCAGATAATTAACCCCTTGCAATATTATCCCCAGGGGGTTTCTTACTTCATGCGCTACACCGCTGGCCAATTCTCCTACGGCAGTCAACTTTTCAGCCTGGATAAGCTGGCTTTGCGTCTCCTGGAGCCGGATGTAGGCGGCTTTTAACGACTCATCCATTTTTTTACGCTCTATAACCCCTGCCAAAACATTAGCTATGGAAACAAGAAAATCCTTTTCGCTTTCATCGCGGTGCCATCCGCGCTGTATATATAGATTAAGCACACCCAAGATTTTTTTATTTACCGAGATTATGGGAACGCAGTAGTGTCCATGCTCCTGCATTCCCTCATAGCGGTTTTCATGGCGCTCATCCAGATGGTCGGAAAATATGATCTCCCCTGATTTGGCGGCCTGCCCGCAATAACACCTGCCGAATGGCACGCGACCGCACATATTTTTCACGGGTTCCGACAATCCTTTCTGGGCTCTCATAACCAGGATCCCGGGATCATCCTCAACCAGTGAAATACTGCCCTTAGATTCCAAAGCCAGCCAGGATATCGCGGTAATCTGTTCAATGAACTGGCCTAACATCTCCTCCAGCGAAATTTCCTGTAAAGAAACAGAAAGAAGTTTATTGAGCACGCCTTGCATTTCATAATTACTCTTGATCTTCTCTTCGCGCAGCTTCCGCTCGCTAACCTCAACCTTCAATAATTCATTGGCTTTTGTTAATTCCCGGGTCTTCTCCTCTACTTTTATCTGAAGCCTCTCTATACTCTCCCACTTGAAGATCCTGAGCATTCCGGTTATCCCCCAGGCGATGGCTACGGCGCAGAGCGCCCGCAAGACCTGGACCGGGATATGCGTGGCCAGAAAGAAAGAGCCTATATTAACCACCAGGCCGCTTAAAATACCATAAAAGAATAAAGCTAATGAGGAGATTAAAAAGAATTTTTTTATTTTTAGAGGTTCTAAAACATCCTTTTGGGCAATATAATATAAAAGTAATCCTGATCCGGCGAACAGGCCGGCGGGAAAACATAAAATGTACCTTGCCCAGATATTTACGTTTTTCCAGGAATCAGCGGATAGAAAACCAAAAATTATTATAAGAATCCCAAGCAGCCAGGTTAACCACCACGGAAGACAGCGGGAGATCTTTTCCCGGATAAAGGAAGGACTCAGGTTGTTTAAACGAAAAATTTGCCTGCCGAACTCAAAAAAGAAAAGAAAGGAAATAACCAAGGCAAGAGAACTGAATGCCTGCAGAAGGAGATTCTCGCCTTTAATGGCTATCCACATATCCAGCCATTCGCTTATCCCGTGGACCAAGCCAAATCCGGAGAGAAGCCATAAGCAATCGGCTAACCTAAAACTGCTCCCCTTTTTAGGTTGCAACAAGATGGCCAGGCCCATTATCACAAAAGCCAACCCATAAACAAAGAACACAACATCCATATCCTTCTGTAACCAAAGAAAGATCATATCCAGGATTTTATGCATGGCTGATCCCTAAAAAATAAACCCCGCACCAAACCGGCGCGGGGTTTATTTTATTCCAATAATAAAACATTACTTCTTCTTAAGCTTTTCCACTAATTCGGCGACAAACTTGCCGGCGACATCCTTACATCCTAAACCAAAAGCCAAAGCCAAACCTAAACCGACCGTCCCTAGAA
>SCRK01000052.1 GCA_004298075.1 bacterium
GAAATTGAAATGTGCACGTCCATATTCCTCCCCTTGCCGTTACGGAAAACGCAGAGGGGTTTTCCCTGTTGATCATTATTTATCTGGATGTCCTGCCAGGATATCCCGCTGTCGCCGGCTGCCTTAAAAACCGCCTCTTTGGCGGCGAACCTGCCGGCTAAGTGCTGATAAAGGGAGGTCTTGTTTTTGGCGTTTATTAGTTCATCTTTGGTAAAGACCCGGCGCAAAAAGTCATCTCCCCATCTTTCAACCGCCTGGCGGATACGCCTGACTTCGGTAATATCTACCCCTGTGCCGATAAACATTATCTGGTCAACTCCCTCATTTCATCAACTGCTTTAAATAAGCCTACATAAATGGCCTTGCAGATAATGGAATATCCGATATTCAGCTCCGCTATGCCGGGAATTCCGGCAATGCGCCTGACATTGGAATAATCCAGGCCGTGCCCGGCATTAACTGATAAACCTATGCTCCTGGCGTAATTTACCGACTTTTTTATTTCATTGAAAGATCTCTCTTTTTGTTCGTTATTTTTTGCCTCGCTGTAACGGCCGGTGTGCAATTCAATTATCCCGGCGCCGATTTTCTTTGAGGCATCGATCTGTTTTTTATCGGGGTCGATGAATAAACTTACCAAAATACCCGCTTTTTCAAGTTTCCTAATGGCCGCGGATATTCTGGCGGAGTTAGCCGCTACATCTAATCCTCCTTCAGTGGTCAATTCCTTCCTGCGTTCAGGGACAAGGGTGGCCTGGTAGGGTTTTACTTTACAGGCGATCCTTACGATTGAGGGTGCTATCGACATTTCAAGATTAAGCCTGGTCTTGATTTTTTCGCGTAACAACAGGATATCCCTATCCTGGATATGCCTGCGATCCTCCCGTAAGTGAGCTACAATGCTGTCTGCCCCTGCCTTTTCGCATAAGTATGCCGCGTATACAGGATCGGGCACAAGGCCTCTGCGGGCCTGGCGCAAGGTTGCCACGTGGTCTATATTCACACCTAATTCAGGCATAATTTAACTGTTGAACTCCCCTTTGACATAAAACCAGAGAATAATTGCCAGGATCAAGGAGATTAGTTTTAACCAGGGGTGGCAGATGATCTTAAGCTTCATTTTTAGCCTTAATTAATTCTTTTATTTTGGACTCCAGCTCTTCAGTGCCTAAATCCTTATAAAATTTCTTATGATGGATTATGGATATATCACGCCTCTCCTCGGAAACAATGATCAAAACAGCGTCCGTTTCTTCGCTTAAGCCTAATGCCGCCCGGTGGCGGGTTCCGAAGACCCGGCTTAGTTCTTGGCTGTCGGTCAACGGAAAAATGCATGCCGCCGCGGCGATCCTCCCATTTTGGAGGACCAGGCCTCCGTCGTGGAGAGGATTGTTGGGGGTAAAGATCGCTTCTATCAGGTCAGCGGAAACGCGGGAGTCTATGATTTCGCCGCTTTGTATGTATGGCGACAATGAATCGTCTTTCTCTATAGCGATCAACCCTCCCAGCTTATTTTTGGTCAGGTTTTCGCAAGCTAGGGCGATCTGCCCGACAATAAGATCCAGTTCTTTTTCCCCTGGGTTATTTCTAAAGAGCTGGCGTTTTCCTAACCGGGCCAGGCCCTGCCTTATCTCCGGATGGAAGATGACCAGTATCGCGATAACCGATATCCCAAATAGTTTTCTGAGCAGCCAATCCAAGACCTTGAAATCCAGCTTCTGGAAAATGAAAAAAGCCAGTAATAAAATGATTATCCCGCGTAACACCTGTAGCGCCCTGGTGCCTTCAAAAAAAAGCATCAGCTGGTAAATAACGAACCAGAGGATAACCACCTCGGTAAAAGGTCTCCAGTATTGGATCATGATCGTATTAAGCATAAGTTTCTTTCCTTACAGCCGAGACTATCTTTAAGGCCCGGTTGATCTCTTTTACGTCATGGACGCGCAATATATGAGCGCCTCTTTCCGCGGCCATCACACCCGCGGCAACCGATCCCAGGGTCAAATCCGGAAGGTTTGTCCCCAAAATATTAGCGATGAATGATTTTCGTGAAGCTCCCAAAAGTATCGGCTTGCCCAGGATCTTAAAATCCGACAGCCTGTTGATTATCTCAAGATTATGCTCCGGTTTTTTGCCGAATCCGATACCCGGATCAATGACGATTTTACCGGCTTCTATGCCGCAATCTTCGGCGGATTCAATTGCTTTTTTTAAGTAGTCAATTATTTCATCAATTAAAAATTTGTAGGCAATTGACTTTTGCATGTTCGCCGGCCTGCCCAGCATATGCATGATTACTACGGCTGCTTTATAATCGGCTGCTATTTTTCTCATGCGTTTGTTCCTTAGGCCGGAAATATCATTGATCATTCGCGCGCCGGCTTCCAAGGCAGCTTTAGCTACTTCCGGTTTACTGGTATCAATGGAGATCGGCGCTTTGATTTTTTTTGACAGTAATTTTATGA
>SCRK01000053.1 GCA_004298075.1 bacterium
ATGATATTGGCGCCGTCAATGTCGTTGATGATAAAACGCCAGGCCATGCCCACGACCACTTCCGATAAAACCGGGGGGATAAAAAATATCACCCGGTAGAAATTCTTCATTCTGATCTCGCGGTCGCAGGCCCAGGCAAGCATAAAAGCAAGGATATTCTGGAAGGTAAGAGCGATAAGCGTAATATAGCTGGCATTCCACATTGCCTGCCACCAGCTTTTATCCTGGAAAAAGATCTCTTTGAAATTCTGCAAGCCCACGAATGTCTTGGTAAAAGAGATCCCATCCCACTCAAAAAGCCCGAGCTGAAAAACCCAAATAAAAGGGATGACATAAAATATGGAAAAGATGAATACTGCCGGCAATACAAAAGTATAACTTTCCAGCGCTTCCTTTATTTTCATCTTGCCCTTTTCTTGGCTAACTCCCGCTCCTTGATGCTCTGCACTTCGCCGGCCACCTGTTCCGGGGTCTTTTCTCCGATGATGATCGACTGGATACCGCGGTCAAAGGCCTCGATGACCAGGGAGAACTCCGAAACCCCCCAGATATTCGGATGCGTGGCATAATCCATACCGCGGGCAAACTGGGCGAGTATCTCCGGAATTTTAGATAAGCTGTTTTTGTTTGCGGGCAGGTTATTGGTCTCCTGCGCTAAATACACCTGCTGGTCCTGATCGGTAAGCCAGGCCAGGAACTTAACCGCCTCATCCTTGTTCTTGGAGCGGGCATTGACCATAAAAGATGAACCTGCCCCTCCCCAGATGGATACGGGATATTTCTCCGAGGCCGCCGGTGGGAGCATCGCCCCATACTCAAGGTTCGGGTTCATCCCTTTATAAACATTCACGCACCACGACCCGTTAAACGCGAAAACAGCTTTTTCATTGGCGAAAAGCTGTTCAGCGGATTTATTGATCATGGTAACTATGCCTTTGGCTAAAACACCGGACTCCTGAATCTGTTTAAAAAGTGAAAAAACCTTGATCCAATCCGGGTCAGTATAAGGAACCTCTCCTTTTATAGTAGCCAATACCTTATCTTTGCCCATTATATTAAAAGCGTAATTATTCGCCAGGCAATCGATCATCCATACCTCGCCCCATCCGGAAACCAGGCCTTGCATTCCGGCGGCTTTTATTTTAGCGCCTATGTCCAGCAGCTCCTGGAATGTCCTGGGAGGACGGTTGGGATTCAGGCCCAACTGCTCAAAAAGTTTCTTATTATAGACCATCTGGATGGTCATGATATCTATAGGTACTCCAAATATACCGGGATTGATCCCATAGCTATTGCCTGGAGCGAATTCATTCACCGCCAGGGCCTTGGGGAATAATTTATTCTTCCAGGCGTTATTATCCGCTTCCATATACGGGGTGATGTCCAGAATATGGCCGGCCTTGATGAAAGAGGCAAAATCCCTTTTTTCTCCGAGTATACCGAAGATATCCGGCAGGTTGCTTCCCTGCGCCGCGGCGCGGATCTTTTGCGAATAGGCATCCGACGGGGCGTAAAGCTCAAAGTTTACTCTTATGCCGGTTAAGCTCTCGTATTTTTTGGCTAATACCTGAAAGGCGGGGTCCCTGTCTGTCATCCAGTGCCAGACAGTAATGGTGGGTTTGGAATCGGTCTTTTGGCCGGAACAGCCTAAAAGTGAAAATAACGCGAAAACACACAGGACTACATTCCTAATCAACATCTTAATACTCCTTCCATTGATCGTGGGGGATTTTCCCCTGGGGATAGGTTATAAAAAGACGTAATGTTAAAATTTAACATATTTTAACCTGCTGGTCAAGGTTTTTTGTATGCCCTGTCACTTACCATTTAAAAGTGAACTGTTTTAAAGCCGATTTACCATTTAAAAGTGAACACCTAAAATTATGGCATACTTTATCCAAAAAGAAAGGAGTAAAGTATGGCCAAACATATC
>SCRK01000006.1 GCA_004298075.1 bacterium
GCAAAGTTAGCCAGATCATCCCTTTTTATGTTTATGCTCAAGCCGTGATAGGTCACCCAATGTTTGATGGCAATGCCGATGGAGGCGATCTTCTTATTTCCCATCCAGGCGCCGGTAAAAGCATCTACCCTGTAAACACGCAGGTTAAGATCAGCCAAAGAAGAAATAACCAGAGATTCCAGTTCCCTTAAGAACCAATCTATATCCCTTTTGAAATAACCCAGGTTCAGGAGCGGATAAACCGTCAACTGCCCGGGGCCATGATAGGTCGCGTCCCCGCCGCGCTCAACATTATACAGTTTAACGCCTCTGCCGTGGATGACTTCTTTACTGAACCTGAGGCTATCCCGCGATGCGCTCCTGCCCAGAGTTATCACCGGGTAATGCCGGCAAATTATCAACGCGGAATCCAGTTTGCCTTCGATCACCTTGGCCAGCGTATCCTTTTGTATATTCCAAGCCTCGAGATAATCCACCAGGCCAAGGTCAATAACTTTTAAATTCATTTTCATATAAATGGATATTTCGCTCTCGGGATATTGTACGCGTGCGAAATTTTTCGCCGTGTGCTACGGTTTACGGCTCGTTCCGGCAGCGCAGTGTTCCTTACGCAGTGAGGTATTGCCTATACTCGCCGTAAAGCCTTGCACACTCCTTGCTATAGCTGTGCCGAAATAGGGGACGTTCCCCAAGGGGACACCCTTTTTATAAACCTATTTTCTAATTTATTTATTCACAAAGAGATAAAAATACAAAGGATGGTACCTGGGGGAACGTCCCCCCTACCGAGAGCGAAATATCAAATTGCTTCATGAATAGATTCCGAAAGAGTAGGATGCGCGAAGATAGTTTCCCGGATCCGGCTGACCTTCAGGCGCGCAGATATGGCCACGGTAAGAAGAGCGATCAATTCCGTGGCTTTCGGCCCGATGATAGATGCGCCGAGCATCTCCCCGCTACTACGGTCGCTGATGATCTTAATGAACCCTTCAGTCTCATCAATAATCCGCGCCATCCCGGACCCAAGGAAATCAAATCTATTCACATTAACTTCCAGTCCGCAGGCATGGGCCTTTTCTTCATCCATCCCGACGCAGGCGATCTCAGGATCGGTAAATATGCAGGAGGGAATTACCGGGTTATCCGCCTTATGGCTGCGATTGTTGACCATATTCTCAACAGCCATCCTCCCCTGGTAAGCCGCGTAATGCGCCAGCATAACGGGGGAAGCGCAGTCGCCGGCCGCGTATATGTTAGGGATACTGGTCTCCAGATAATCATTGACGATAACGCGGTTCTTCTCTGTTTTTACTCCCACATCCTCCAAACCAAGCCCGAAGGTATCAGGAGCCCTGCCCACACAAACCAAAACCTTGGCATAATTATTTAGATCCAATGTAGAAACATCGGTATCCGTATTGACCTTAATGCCTTTCTTCTTAAAAATAACCTCTATCTTTTTGGCAACCTCTTTATCCATGCCCGGCAAAAGATGCGGCATCTTTTCTGCGATACTCACCTGGCTTCCTAAAGTTGAAAAGAGGCAGGCGAATTCGCATCCGATAAACCCTCCCCCGATGATCAGTAATGACCGCGGCACCTCTTCTAAGAGCAGGGCCTGGTCGCTGTTGATCACTTTTACGGAGTCAAACTTAAAACCCGGCAGTTCAACCGGCCGGCTTCCCGTAGCGACAAGTATTGATTTGGTTTCAATTTCCTTGCCGTCAACTTTTATGTTATTAGAGGAAATGATCCGGGCCCTTGAAGCAATAAGATCGATGCCGGAAAGCCCGGCTTGCATTCCCCGGGCAAGCTCCCCAACGATCTTTTCCTGCCTCTTGCGGATACTGCCGAAATTAATACGGGGGTTATCCAGCTCAATACCGAAGGTTGATGATTTTTTTACAAGTGAATATATTTTCGCGGATTGGACCAATGCTTTGGTGGGAATGCAGCCGCGGTTAAGACAGGTACCGCCGATTTGAGCCGCTTCGATAAGGCAGACCTTAAGCCCTGCTTTCTTTGCCTTTAGGCAGGCGTTAAAACCCGCCCAACCTGCTCCGATAACAGAGAGATCATACATAGATATGGGTTAAGCCAATAGTTGCTCTGCGGCCTGAGCCACGAGGCTCCCTGATTTAGCCAGTTTGGATTTCTCCTCCAGCGAAAGGTCTAACTCAATAACCTTCTCGATACCGTGCTTGCCCAGGCGGCAGGGAACGCCAAGGCAGGTACCCTTGATGCCGTATTCGCCGTTTAAGTAACCGCATAAACCGATGGTGCGTTTCTCATCTTTCGCTATCGCTTTAACGATCACGGCGATGGCCGCTGATGGGGCAAAAAAAGCGCTGCCTGTTCCGAGGCTGCTTACGATCTCAGCCCCCCGGTTGATCGTGCGGCTGATCAATGATTCGATCTTCTTGTCATCAATAAATTCATCAAGAGAAACCCCTTTGACCTTGGTAAACCTGGGCAAAGGCAGCATGGCTTCCCCATGGGCGCCGATAACCACCGCCTCTATATCCGTAGCCGAGAGGGATAACTCCTGGGCAATAAGGTTGGCGAACCTGGCGGAATCAAGGCTTGAGCCCATGCCGAAAAGCTTATTCGGCTTAAAACCGGTTATCTTTAAAGCATAAAGCGTCATAATATCCAAAGGGTTGGTCACTATTATGACGATTGCGCCGGAAGCTTTCGCCTTTATATTCAGGCAAACATCTCTTAATATCTGCGCGTTCTTGGATAATAAATCCTGGCGGCTCATACCGGGGGTGCGCGCAAGGCCGGCGGTAACTACCACGATATCCGAACCCTTAAGCTCTCCTATATCATCGCTGCCTTTAATATGATAGTTGAATTTTAGGAGGCCCCGCGCATCCTCTAAATCCATGGCCTTTCCCGCGGCCCTGCCCTTAACTACATCAATAAGCAAAACATCGCCCAGTCCCTCCTGGGCGATGCGCATAGCCGTTAAACTCCCAACATTCCCGGAGCCAACAATAGATATTTTCATACGCTTTTTAAGCTTTCTTTAGCTTGTTAATAACGGCATCAGCCATCTCACTGGTGCCGACGCAGGATGGATCAAGCGGATCCGCCTTTAGATCATAGGTGACAAATTTTCCTTCGGCGATCACCTCTTTTACCGCGTTCTCAAGTTTCATGGCCGCCGGCTCCTCTTTGATATGGCGCAGCATCAATACTCCGGATAAGATCATCGCCGTAGGGTTAACCTTATTCTGCCCTTTATATTTAGGAGCAGAACCGTGCACAGCCTCAAAGACAGCGGCAGATTCACCGATATTGGCTCCGGGGGCAACCCCCAAACCGCCGATAAGCCCGGCGCAAAGATCCGAAATAATATCCCCGTAGAGGTTAGGTAAAAGCAGGAGGTCATACTTATTAGGCTTGGTCACCAGCTGCATGGACATGTTGTCAACTATCGTATCTTCAAAATTGATTTTTCCCGCGAAGTCCCTGGACACCTCACGGCAGGTTTTTAGGAACAACCCGTCGGTAAACTTCATGATATTGGCTTTATGCACGCAGGTAACCTTCTTACGGTTATTCTCCAGGGCATAGCGGAAAGCAAACCTGGCGATCCTCTCGGAGGCAAACCTGGAAATCGGCTTGATCGTAATTCCGGAGTCCGGCCGGATCTTCTTGGCAGTATCCTCCTCGATCCGCCTGATCAGGGCCTTTGTCTTAGGATCACCCTCTTCAAACTCAATCCCCGCGTAAAGGTCTTCGCTGTTTTCCCTGATAATAACCAGGTCAATATCCTTAAAACGGCTTTTAATGCCGGGGTAACTCTTTGCCGGCCGCACGCAGGCGTAAAGCTCTAACGCCTGCCTGATCGCCACATTTACCGAACGGAAACCCGTTCCTATCGGTGTGGTGATCGGCCCCTTGAGACAAACCCTGTTCTTCCTGATCGAATCCAGCGCCGCTTGCGGCAGGATCTCTCCTGTTTTCTCCATAGCATCGGCTCCGGCGGATACCTCCTCCCACTGGATATCTACGCCTGCGGCCTCAATGCACCGCTTGGCAGCAAGAGAAACTTCATAACCTATACCATCTCCCGGGATCAGGGTTATTTTATGTTTCATCTAAACTTTAAGCTCTCCGTGTTTCTTGTAATAATTGATTATGCCGCCTTCAGACAAAAGATCCTGCATGAATTTAGGTAAAGGCCTGATCTTAAGCTCAATGCCCTTAGTTATATTCTTCACCACTCCTTTATCCAGGTCGATCTCCAGAAGGTCCCGCTCATCGATCTTAGAGGTATCTGTCTGGATCAAAGGCAGGCCGATATTGAAACCGTTGCGGAAGAATATGCGCGCGAACTCACTGGCTAAAACCGCCACTATCCCGGCCTCCTTGATCACAAGGGGCGCCTGTTCACGGCTTGAGCCCATGCCGAAATTATTGCCCGCCACGATAATTGATTTACCCGGAGTGATCTTATCCGGGAAGTTCGGGTCAATATCCTCCATGATATGCTTGGCCAACTCCTTCATATCCGTAAT
>SCRK01000054.1 GCA_004298075.1 bacterium
ACTGCTTTACCGCCATGGCCTACACAAAAGGTATGGAGTCTTTTAAGCCGCCTCTAAAGATCTACCATTGGCGCAATAATCCGGGAGGAGACCTGGTAGTATGCGTGAGCTCGGCTATTGATTGCCGGAGTTTGGAAGCTATGGCGGACAGTATTTACGGCGAGTTCGATAAAGATATAGAAGATTTGATGATGAGGTTGAGTTCCGTTTACGGCGAGGAAACTCTAAACCACATCAAATATTCTCTGGTTGAGGATATTAAATCCAGGCTGAGGGAAATCCTAAGTAAGTTAGGGGAAGACAATGATCAGATTTTTCTTCCCGTGATCCCTTTGCTTGTACCGGGCATGGGAGGTTCAGGCAAGAGCACATTCACGGATGAAGTGCTCCCGTATATCAGTCAAGAGATCGACAAGTATATAGAAAAATTAACAGGGGAAAAAATTAATAATTTCATCAGGCGCATGGAAAGCGATAATAGCATGACGCAGTTTTTAGATAGAGCATACGACATAGGCAACCGTAAGCAGTGCGAAGATTTAAGAGACAAATTCCAGGTGCTAAGGTTTATCCGCGGCATGCTAACTGTTTTAAAGAAAAATAAAAGCGCGCTTATGACGGTTTATGACGGAGATTTGCGCGGCCGCTATAAGGTGGGGTTAAACTGCCATGGAAATATAGTCATATATATTGGAGATAAAGCCAGGATTACCCTGAAAGAAAAGTCTGAGGAGCATTGGGTAAATGTTCTCAGCTTTGAGCTTTTCGAATGGGATGAGGTCGTTAACCAATTCAGATGGAAAGAGCAGGAAGGGTCCCGTCTGCAGAGGATAGTCATTAATCCTAAGAATAAGAGGGAGTTTTTTACTAATCGCATAGAGCTCGACGGTAAGGAATTCAGCACCATAGGTTTTGATAATACAGAATACATTATCGTTCATAATCCTGACGACGGCAGCGCTCGCCTGGTTATCGACTTGCCGTCTTTAGTCAATAAGACAAAACTTCGTTCAGGCAAAAGAGAATGCAGGGTGGTGAAGTTTATCAATGACGCGCAAGGTAATCTTTTTGAATACAACGGCCAAAAAAGCAAGGAGCTGCGCGTAAGGACACTGTATATCCGGGCCACAGAACAAGAGAAAACAATTACACTTTACATGAATGAAGTCCCCGCGATAATTCCTAAACATAAGTGGGGGCAGGTTGCCATGGTTTTAGAGTCTTACGCAATTAACCTTAACAGATATCGCAATCAGGAGGTTTCAGGAGCAGAAAAAACCGAGATTGTAGAACAATTACCGGAAGATTTAAAAAAGATTGAAAAAGGCGTGCAAAAATTGACTGAAAAAGGAGAGCAGGAATTGAAATTAGTAATCAAGAATCTTGAGGCACTACGACAGGAAGCAATTAAGGAAGAGTTCCTTGAACGGGTCATTCCCGGTTCCGGCGTAGTGGAAATTGAAGGCATTATAGCTACTGCTTTTTCTCAAAAGATTTTAGATAGCCTCAACGGAGTTTTTAATCCTTCGGAAAACTTTGATTTAATAAGCATTAAGAATGCCGAAGATGAGCAGTTAAGGGATTGGCCTAAAGCCATTGAGTTGGTAGCGCATTTTCTTTACCGCCTACGCCGGATAGCTCTGGTGCGTGAAAGACAAAGAGGCAGGGTCACTAACGATCCGGATTCCCTGACCGATATAATAGAAAAAAGGGTCATTTTGCAAAGGACCGAGGAACGCTTGCTGGCTAACTTGATGTTGGGATGCCCAAGAGCTTATAATCTTAGCTTGGCAGAGCTAATCCATGATCTTTATCGCCGCGGAATTCTGGATTCAAAAGAATTTATTAGAGAATTTGGAGAGTTATTAATGCAGAAGTTTGGGTTTAACGTAAAAGAAATGAGCAAAGAGCTTTTTAAAACTTGTGAAGACTATATAACTAAAATTATCAGGAATCCCCGCGCCGCTTTTAGCGGAAATAACTTACACCGTTTTAATAAAAAAGGCCAACCTGATCCCTATTCGTATGAATTCTATACAAGAAGAACACATCTGCGATATGGCCTGGTTTTTGCTTTCCCCGTAGTTTATAAATATTTCCACGATACATTTGTTAAAACATTTGAAACGGCTCGCAAGAGATTGCGTGGTTTTATGATTCCCTCTTTAATCTTCTCAGCTCCTGAAGGTACGCCAAAACTTCACTTAGGCCTGAAAAACAGGATGACTTATGCAATAAAAAAGTTTTTGGTTAAGAGCGCTCCTTACCGTTCTTTGAGAAGTATTTTGCGAGAATGCCAACAGCGTGGTGATGTTGAGGAAGCTAGAACAATGATCCAGCGCTTATGGGTGGTTGTCTCTGAGATAGAAGCCCGCGGGGTCCATATTGAGGTGCCGTATTTTAACCTGTTTGCTACGGATTTAATACTGGACGACAGGACGCAGGAAAGGCTGGTTTTATACCACTTCAACGGCTTGTCTTTAGATGCCGATACTTACAAGAAAGCCAATTATGCTTATAATTTCGTAGCTAATGATGCCGGGTTGCTTCAGTGGCAGGCGCTGTGCGATATTTATAATCAGGAATTCTTTGATAAGCTTCCCGAAGAAAAAGAAGAATTTAAGCGGCGATACTTTGAGGTAGGCTTGGAGCGTTGCCAGCAGGTTGACGAACCGAGGAACCTGGATATTCTTGATGACCAGCTGATCTACATTGAAGAAATGCTGCAAAACGGCAAAGTTTATTCATTGCACAATTCATATCTAGAGAAATATGCCCGTAGCGTTACGCCGGACAAAAGCAAGCAAGGGAAGCTCTATGTATGGTTGTCATTGTATAAGAGGCATCTTAAACAGCTTAAATTCAAAGCACTGGAAGCGTTAATTGGCGAATTTGGGCAAGAAGTCCAAAAGAACCCCCGGTTTGTTGATCTGATCCAAAAATACGATATATATGAGGTTTTTAAAGATTTGTATCATCTTGAAGCAGATAGCCGTCAAAAACTAGAAACAATGGTTCAGTCTTTGTGGGCTAAGGGTAAATTTACCAGGGATGAGCGGCGCATGTTGGGGGCATGGCTTCTCGGGGACCTGAATTTTTTTGATTGCGATAAAGGTATCAATAGCAATACTGTTTCGTCCAGTCCGGTTAAGGCACCGCTTCAGATTTTGGATAGTTTTGTTCAAGCAATAAATATGGCAGAACAACGTTTGGTTGAGGTGCAGCTGCAGCTTTTGCAAAGGAAAGCCGCAGCAGAGTGTATTAAAATATTTAATGACCGCTTGATTGCCCCAGGGAAAACTTTCATATTGGCAGAACTTCCTACGGGTGAGTTCTTAATGCAGTTAAGCGCCTTAAAATATGATATCGGCCTTTATCGAATCAGGCGCACTGGAGATTGGGTTGTTGTGAAAGGAAAGCCGTCAAGCAATAAAATTATGAAAAACTCAGCGCTTAAGACGCTTCTTGAACTTGGCCAAAGCGATATATCTTTGCTTAATCACCCTTGCGGTCACACTTATCCTCTTCCTAATGAGATCTATAATGCTTTTTATCGCGGACATAGGTTTAATTATATCATTTCAAATAAAGGAATAAGGTTTTTTGACCTTAGCCAGATAAGAAATCCCGATACCAAGAAGTTTTTCCTGGAATTAATCCCGGAAGGCGAATTGAGCCATTTTTATTTTGATGTCCAAAATTGCCCGGATTTAAAGTGGAACGAAGAATACAGATCATCTGACGCCTGTGTTCAATGGAATATTATTAATAATCTTATCCCATGGAGCAGCTTTAAAGCAAAAGATATAATTGATCATAAACAATCAGAGTGGATCCAATGGTTAAGCAGCAATAATCCATATGACCGAGTAAAAGCCATACGTTTTGCAAGTCATCTTACACCAACAGAGTCAGTAGATGTTATTATTGGCTATTTTAGTGATCCCGAGGATATCGTACGTCTCCAGGCTATTATAGCGTTAGCGCAGATGGTTGAAAAAAATAGAGGAAACGAGCCTGCGCTGTGCGCCCTAAAACAATGTTTAGATAACGAAGCTGCCCTCCGGGGTTATCTATGTTTCAGAGATATTTACGGGCCATACAAAGATTTTGCACAAAGAGGGCTGTTGACCAATCTCAAGCGCATATGCGCTTCGCCTTTACAAGCGATCGAATTTGATTTCCTATTTTTTTATTTCTCAATGAAAGCGCTTTCAATTACCGGGCCAGTAAGCTTGCCGCGGCGCGTATTAATTACCCCCGCGTTAAAAGCAAGCTCGGCAATAAAAGATAGGGTAGCCGGGATTTGCGCGCATATACCTTACCTAAGGCATGAAGGGATGCAGGGAGCAGGAGATCTGGCCGGGGTATTAAAGCTACTTGAGTATGCGGCGCTAAGCGGCCTGCGCATTGTCCAGCTTCTTCCGTTCACCATTTCAAGCTACGGCTATGGGCCTTATTCCGTTGAGGATGACCGCTTAAAAGAGCCGCTTTATATCAGTATAAATTGGCTGCTTAGATGGATCCCCTGCGAAAAGGCAGCCAGGTATCTCGATGAAAAGCGGGGGGATATCGAACAGGCAAATTCCCTGCAATTCGTGGATTTTGGCTTTTGCGAGAGAATAAAATTCCCGGCGCTTAGATATATTTGGGAAGAGTTTAACTCTAATCCTGTATATAAATGGTATCATCCGCTTAAGCTTTCCCAGGCCTCCTTCCATTTATGGCGAAAAATTAAAGACAATATTGACACGCGCCTTCTTTACAGGGTCTTAAAGCGTAAATTTAACTCCGAAATTGAGAATGGCTGGGATTGGCGGCTTTGGCCTGAAGAATTAAAATTACGTAAGAAGGCTGCCTTGAATGAGGCGAGGAAAGAGTACAGGGGGGAGATGGCATATGAACTATTTTGCCAATGGATATTCGCCAAACAATTCCGGGAAATAAGGCGTTTCGCCGGGAGCAATAACGTTAAACTTATGTGCGATGTGCCGTTTTCTCCGGAAGGCGCGGATGTGTGGATGTATCCCGAGGCCTTTGACCTTAAGCCGCCTGATTTTAAGCGTAAGCTTAGCTGTGGGGTGGCTTCCGACATGTTCAGCCGGAACGGGCAATACTGGCAATTCTATTATTATACCTGGGAAAAAATCAAGGCGATGTGGTTCTGGGCCGCGCGTTTTATCAGCCGCTGGCTTGAGGGAATAAAGATACTGCGTTTTGATCATAATTTAGGGGCGTATAGGACCTATGTGTATACAGAGATTGAGCTGACCTTAAAAAGGCTGGGGGTATGCGGCCATATTGAAAATGCCATGGAGGAGGGTTTCTTCCATCCCGGGAAGAGGGAGGCTATTGCCCGGGAGGCATATTTGAGCATTTTAAACAAAGCCTACGAGTCTGCCGCGCTTGCCGCATATCGCGATTATATTTTTGAAAGCGGCGGAAAATTACGAGAATCCGGCATGGTTTTTATCGCGCGCGAAGCTAAGAATGGCGCTCATATGCAGGGTGGTTTATGGTTTAACCCCGGGGAGGTGACCGAACAAAAGATCTTTAACAAAAAACCGAATTGGGATTTCATACGCATATCCGATAATAATGAACGGCGGGAGGATGAGATCTCTTCTCCCGACCTGGATCATTTTAGGTGTTATCTTTTCCCCGCTGATACCGCAAATTTACCCCGCCCTGATGACATAGTAAAATTCGGCTTCTTTATTCCCGGCCCGGGGAGAAAGCTTAACCTTTTGTTAAAATGGCTGGGTAAATTATTCGGCGCCACACTAGTGGTTGAAGCCTTGGGGTTACTTACGGATTGGATCAGTGAAGATCTGGAGAAAAGCGGGGTGATAAACTATGTCCCGGCTATCTATGGCTTGACCCCATGGGATACCGGGAACAGGTACTATTTCCCTAATCATAAGAAAGAAGCTTTTGCCACTTTGGCTTTGCATGATTCTCCGACCCCTAAATCCACCTGGGAAGAATGGCGTAATATTGCCGGCTCCGAAGCAGAGGCGAAGCAGAGGCGTCAGCAGATACTTGATTGGTTATGGCCGGGCAAAATGGCGCTGGCAGAGGATCATCAGGAATTCGGGGCGGATCTGCACAAGGATATTCTTTTGAAGACTTTTCAGTCTCCTGCTTCAATGGTTGTTATTTTGATGTCGGACCTCCTTAATCAGGGCGAAGAGGGGCGCATTAATAACCCTGATCCTAAATCAAGCCATCCCAATTGGCGCGCGCGCATGCCCAAAGAGTGCACTATAGATGACTTGCTGGGGGCGGTTCGGAAGAAAGCCGTTACGGAGAAGGCGCAAGTTGTGCCGGATCTTTTGAATTGGCTGCTGGAAGAATCCGGGCGCAAAACCGCTGCTTCTTCCGTATGCGTAACCTCCGGCATTTCCTCTTGCGGGCAATCTCCTGCCGGCTGCCTTTTGAATACGCGCTTATCTATCACAAATTCAGCAGCGCACTCACGTCTAATGATCAATCCGCAGAATGAACTTTCAATCTTGTTCAACGCCTCAAGCGGGATCGTGCGCGCGGGGCCGGTAACTCCAAACTTGTTCACTTCCGGCGCATTAGCCTTGGCAAGTTCCCCTCAAAGCGATCCAGAGCCAAAGAGCGATGACGAGCAGTTAGGGCTGGTTGCTATCTTCAGCGCCTTAACCGAAGGCTGCGTATATGATCACAGCGCAGGCCAATTTACCGTAAGCCCCGAGAGAATAATACGGAATTTGGAGAGCGCCGAAAAGAGCCTAACTGCGCTTAATATCCCCTCAACAATATATGGGCATGGATTTTCCACCCAGCCTCCAATTATTTCCCGCCTGAACCATGGATTAGACTATCACGGCATCCATAACATGATCCAGGAAGACAAGATCGTTAATATCAGCGTTAAAGATTATCACATGCTGAAGAAATTATTGCCATTTTTAGGGGAGCTAAAAAATGAAGAGGCACAGTTTGGGGCGGGCAACTTAGATATCCGGGGCATTACCTCTTATTTTGAAGCGAAAGCGTTAGGGCGCTGTTTATATGACGGAGGCAACCTGGAATCATTTATGAAATTGCTGGAAAAAGGAGAAAAGCCCATACTTGGAGATTACCTTAAAGGGATTTTACCTGATTTTGGCGTGAGGCCGGAGGATGGTTTTGAGATCATTGACGCGCGCGAGATAGATAAAAGGCATATCTTCCTGACCGTCCTCCTCCACGGCCGTACCGTAATTTCCCTGACTATGGGGTATCCGACCAAATACGCCGACTACGAGTATGAAGGAAGGACCATCCGGCAGAGGGAAGGAGCCGGCAATGTTTTTTCACCGGATTTCAACGAAGAAGGAAGGCCTGTTCTTTGTAAAGGAATAGACAGGGAGCGCCTCAAGGAGAGCATTAAGCGTATGCATGAAAAAGGGAAAAAGGCGCTCTTTGATTTCGTTGCCTGGCCGTCCATAGCTTTTCTCAATGATGATACTTACGTTTATTGCGTTCATCATCCTGTTGACCGGAATATGCCGGATGAGCG
The DNA here is from genome assembly GCA_004298075.1 of bacterium. GTDB lineage: Bacteria > Omnitrophota > Gorgyraeia > Gygaellales > Profunditerraquicolaceae > UBA6249. Next base: position 7,535 of record SCRK01000054.1, read on the forward strand.
TTTACTTAGCGAGAGAGGATACAAAGGAGTAAGATTGCATTTAACTAACGGCGACAAAGTCTACGTGCAAAGAAGAGGAGAGGGCGAGTCGCAGGATCAGTTAGACCCGAATTTTGATCTGCGCACACCTGTCAACGGAAAATTGGAGCCGCCGGGGTATTTCTGGCAGCGTTTCTATACCCGTTGGATACTCTACCTGATCAAGGAATTCGGTTTTGACGGGGCAAGAGTTGACCTGGCCCATAACTTGAACCACGGCGGAGACTACATCATGTTCCAAAGCATACTTTTTAATGTTAAACGCCATGCCTGGATAGATCTTAGAAAGAAGGTTTTCTTTATTCTCGAGACCTATAGGCCTGAAGACCGCGATATGTTTGAGCGTTGGAACGGAGAATATTGGTCAAGAAGAGGAGAGCCGTGGCTTAATCAGCTTAAAGCTGATTTTGTGGCGATGAAGGATAAAATACGCCATCACTTCCTGACCTTGCAGGACCTTTTCTCGAACATTTTCGGGAAGGAGCTGGGGATTTTAAAGGAGCTGGGAGAAGGCCTTATAATGGGCCAGGACCGTGAATTTCAGGCATTCCAGCACGATTTCACGGCAACATTAATGGCCTCCGGAACTACCGGGGAGCGCTTACGCAAGCTTGCGGATGGCCAACAGGATGAGGTTCCATATACCTTTATCCGTTCATACTTTAAGGGCGTCTACGATAATATTGAAAGGCGGGAGTCGGTGGTAAACTTGATGAATTCGCTGGAATGGTTCATCAACAACCGCCATAAACTGGTGCTCGTGATCGCTAATTACGATGAACGTTCTTTGGTGGATCTGATACCGGATGAAGCTGTACGTCTGGAATTCATTGAGGTGTTCCTCTATTTCGTAAAAGCAGGTTACGATGTGCTTATTAGCTTCCGGGATATTAAAGAGCAGGTAGGGGAGAATATCCCTGTTCCCGGAGGCAAGGGCACGGTAATAAACGGAGATGCCGATTACATCGTTTGGGAAACGCATCGTCATCCCCCGCAGGCCGAATTCATAAGAAATCTTGAGGTTCTTCTGGGGGATCAATTGTCCGAGGCGCGTTTTTATCAAAAGATGACGGATACGGAAGATATCAGGATAGATGAAGTTTCCCTGGATAGAGGTCAGAATAAGCTTGTATTCAGAAATGAGCATAAGGATATCAGGGTATTTGATCTCGCTTCGATGATGGAGCGTCTCAAGGCCTCGTCTTCTATTACGGATCCATTAGGGTTGCGGCAGGGTGAAATTATAATAACTGGTTACCTCTCCGTGGCTGGTGGGGACCAGTTCCCTGTCGCAGCCCTTTCAAAAGGTTCATCTTCTGCTTTGCTGTCCCTAAGAAAGGTAATACTCGTAACAGCCATTCTCGGCAGCATACTTTTATTCGGTCCTTTACCTGCACTGACCGGTTTGTGCCTGGCGGTCCATATCAGCCTATCTCGCAGTTTGCTTAGGTCCAATAAAGAATTCAGGGAAAATAGGCCGCAAAAGCCCGTGAAATTAGCAATAAAGTACGCGGGCAGGAAAATACTTAGGAATGTCAGGATTAATTTTACAGAATTATCTAAGAAGATCAAGCAGCATCTTGCCGCAGAATCAGAAATCGGGGCAAGCATGAGCGTCATTCAGGAAAAGTTAAATAAATTCCAGGAGCTAAAAGAAAGCTTAATCAATTCGATATTAAATGAGCACATGGCGACAAAAACGGTTTGTCTTGCTTTATTGAAAAAAGTCCAGGAAGAATGCCCTCTCACTGAAATAGGCTCTGAAGGCGTCTCTTCGGCCGCCTCCAGTCCTTTAGCTACGGTATACCCGGCTTTTACCACCGTAAGAAATAGCGAGAGGGGGATGCCGGTTGTAAAAATCACATTGAGAAATACCGACAAGAGAGGGAGTCTGCTTCTACCGGACGATATAAAAGTACTTAGTGACACGGCTTATCCAATCAATGAATTAAACGATATCCGCATGCGGATAATAGATACTTTTGATGCTGTTTGGCCGCTTTCGGAGAATCGCCCCATTATGGAGCGCAGCTTCATTATCCATCCTTGTCTTCCCATACGTGGTCACCGCGATCATACCTATTTGTGCGTCAGCACTAAGAATAACTTTTACTTGGCTCACGCTCTTTTCAGGCAAACCCTGCCTATTGAATTTAAGCAGGTTGTTTTGAAGTATAGAGGCTGGCGTACCTTGACCTTTGAAATACCTTTAGAGATATTAGAAAGTCACCGCTTAACTCTATGCCAAAGAGAAAAATACGGGATAATCTCGGAAGATGACTGGATTGCGGAATTACTGGAATACGTGAGGTTTAAGATATTTGTTATCGGCGAGGAATTCACCCGTTCTCCATTCACCCGGTTCAGCGCTTCGCCGCTGGAGGGAGGGATGCAGAATTACTTTGTGAAAACCGCGGGAAGAAAAGGGAAAACAGGGCCATCAGCTTATTCTTCTTTTTCTGCGAGATACGATTATGGAGCGTTGGTAATGGGATTGTATAGATTTGAAAGGATAAATGGGGGCAGCCCAATTCAGGATGGGAGAAATTATCCGGAGCTGCGCGCTAATATCGCCAGAATCTTAGGGAAATCCGGATATCCGGCCCTGGCGGATATATTTTTTGATACTTCCTCCCCGCTTTCAGCAAAAATGGCAATCCAGCAAACTCATGTAAAGAAATTGCAAGTTTGGCAGTCTAAATATGAAGATTGGAATGAAGTCGCGGAAATTGTCCCGGATTTAGTCAAGTTCAACGGCATTAATGGTTATGGGCGTTATCTAACGGAGGATGAGATAAATGCTTTGGCACAAAAAGTGCAGAACGGTAATAAAGCTGCAAGAGAGGTGCTCATTCTGACAAGGCGTGCCCAGGTTGCCGGCGCAGTAGAGAGATTTATTTTTGAGAATCCCTGTTTTAGTCGCGATGACAAAGATGACCTTATGCAAATTGCAACATTCGGCAATGGAAAAGGCGTTGGTGGTCTTGCCCGGGCAGTAGAGCTTTTTGACCCGGATAACGGAGGGCTTTTTTCTGCATACGCTAAAATGTGGATTAAGTCGGCCTTATCACAAGGATTGCGCAGGCGGTTAAAGAACAAAGTGCGGCCTTTTGATTACGATCCGAATGGATCCCGGGAAGGCGGCCCGGTTAACCGCATATCCGAAACAAAATGTTTATTTGAGGATGCATTGGAAGCTGATCTATCTGCGCATTTGCAGGAAGCTATCCGGTATTTATCATGGACAATCTCGGCCAGAGATAAGGATATTTTAATTAGCCACATTAATGACGAGTCTAACCCCGCTATAGGTAAACGTCATAAAATAAGCAATGAGAGGGTCCGGCAGATATTAGATAGGACGACGCAACAGCTTAAGGAGATGGTCCGCTCTGGCAAATACGCATTGATAAAGGCATTAGTTGGCACGAAGGTGAGTGTTCCGGCAGTAAGCAAGCAATTTAATATCCCAGCTACTACACTTTATGTCCGGATTAAGGCCCATGGCATATCCCTGCCGGAATTGCGCAAACAGCTCATTTTAGAGTTAGGAAAGAATACGGGATTCGAAGCGGATGAAATGGCCGCGGAGCTTGGCATAACCAAAGAGTCTCTCTTTGACAGAATGAAAAAACTGGGTATTCCGTGGCTAGAGGCAAAACATGCTTACGAAAAAGAATGGTTAATGCCGGCTTTAGCCAGTTGCGGAGGCAATATCTCTGAAGCGGCCAGGAAGCTTGTTATTGCCGAACAATGCTTACGTAAAAAGTTAGAGCCGTATAAATCAGAGCTAAAGGAAATGCGGCGCCAGGCTCTATTGGAAAGAAGAGTGGCAAGAAGAATGACAATCCTGCATGCCCTGGATGAAGCTGATTACAGCGTACCGCGTGCCGCGGCATTATTAAGCATGAGTACCGACACTCTATATCAGAACATAAGCGATTTGGGCGTTGATTTAAATGCAGGAAAGAAAGCACGCGATAAGAAATGGCAGGATGAGCAGAGAGCAGAAATAACCGCCGCCTTGGAAGCAGCCGGATATGATATTTCCAAAGCAGCGAGGATGCTCGTGGTAAATCTTAACACCTTGCGTTGGCGAATAAAGAGCCATAAGATTGACGTGCAAACTGGAAGGCAATCATATCTAAAAAGAATAAAGGCGGAAGAGCGGGCGCGTATTACAGAAGCTCTCATCTTTTGCGGTAACAGGGTAAGCCTTGTTTCCCGGTTCCTCAAGATCTCCAAAGATATTTTATATGATAGGATAAAAATTTACGGTATCGATATAAGCAATAAAGAACTCCTCAGACAGATTAACCATATTTTTGTTTCTAGCTTGTCTTTGCCGCCTTTAGTTGAGGACAATGCTATTTTCCCGGTGGTCGATTCGCCCAGTACAAACCTTTTTAAGCTCATAAACGAAACCCCCGAGTTCCTTTATCCGGGCTGTAGCGCTTCGCCCGTAACTTTAATAGGAGGAAAATGGATAAGTCAAAATAGCAATGAGATATTAAATATCGCGATCCAAGAAGATTCTGCGCCGGAATTGGTCATGGATAAGAGCGATAGCATGGAAAGAATAGGGAAGGTTGATTTCCACATTATTAATAAACTGGATATTCAAGTAATAAATATCGAAATTGAGGATGTATTCTTAGGCAGAAAGCATTCATATGATCTTCTTGATTGCCTATTTTTATATTATTATCTGCAGGGGGCGTTTTCTTTTGAAGTTGTGAAAGTTCTTAATCCCCTTATCGCAAGAATGTTAATTAATATATATGGCTTTGATGCATATTTTAAGGACCGCAGAGTTGCTGCGGTTATTGGAGAGAGCAAGGAGGGGGGGAAGGCCCAGATATATTTTGAGGATTGGATGGGTGAAGATATTCTGGAGAGGAATCTTTATGTAGGAGACATATTATTGGAATTAGAGGTTGTACAAAATACTCCCGTGCCCGGGACTAAGATCTATATAGGAGACCGCTATCATTTAAGGGACGAAGTACTCTTTAAGTCCAGGATGCAGCAGGTTATACGCAGGTGGACTGGCATCAGCGATTTTATGGTAAAAGGACCAATCGGCTCTTCCCCGCTTGCCTCCGCGCAAGGAGAGAGAAGGAGCGCAGAAGGGCTCCTGCCCAGTCTTTCCATTAAAAATGGCGCCAGGGTAGTAAAATGGGATAATTTCTACGAACTCGTATGCGCTTCGCCGGTAGTTTCTCCTTTCCGTAATTTTCTTTCTCATGCCCAAAGGACAAGAGCTTTGTTCAGGTCTATATGGTCAGCCAATGCGCCTCCGCTGATTATCGCCGCTATTTTATCAGTGTTTCTTTCTGCTCCCGCCTCCGCCAATTATTCTAAAACTTCCACAATCCCTTCAAGAGAGGAGTTAATCGAGAAGATAAGACAAAATGATGCCGATAAGATACGCCTTCTTGATGTCCTCATCAAATCCGGTTTAACCAGTGAATTAGCAGAAGCCATAATTGACCTTAAGATAAGCTGGCAGCAGGCATATGAGCTTGGCTGCAAGTTGCGGGATAATTACAAAAAAGGCATTTTAATGCTTACCGGTGGTAGGCTTCCGGAAGCAAAGGAGGTATTCTTAAAGATACTGGGCATGGAGAAAAGAATCGCGCCCGTCCATTATTCTTTGGGGATAATAGAGCTCGCCTTGAATAATCCCGAAGAGACCAGGCGCTACGCGGAAACAGCGATAAAATTGGAGCCGGGACATCCGCTAGGATATGAGTTGTTAGGGTATGCCTACATCGCTTTGGCCGTTAAAAAAGAGCAAGAAGGCGCAAGCTTGAAAGAAATTATCTTCTGTTATCGGCAGGGTATTCATAATCTAGAAAAGGAGATAAGATTGTTCCCTTCATCGGGGTATGGTGTTAAAGACCTGATAGGGAAAGTACGGGAGGTTATCCAGGGGTTGGAGGGCACATCTCCTGGGAGGCAACCGCTAAAACATGGCCCTGTTTTGAAAGAGAATAAACCGCAAGACAGCCCTGACAATAACCGCCGTAGCGGCTCCTCGCCTATTTCAGTAGGATTTCTGACAATCCCTGATTATGCGGATATTTTAGACACTATTAAGGCGATAGGAATGGCGACGAGGCATTATAACGAGAGACAGTATCGTGCTATTAGGCGCTTTTCGGTTCCGGAAGGAAAAGTCGTTTGCGCTTCGCCGTTGGCATACGGGAAATATCCCGGTATCCCCTTCTACCCGGTTGGGATACCCGTTGATCTGGATGATTATTTTAAACTGCACTATCCTCGCGGTTTCAGTGTAAAAACTAAGGTAGCTTTTGTCAGAATAAAAGATGCGCTCAACCTATTCTTGCCGGATGATTTTAGCGCAATATTAGAAGGAAAAATCAACCATATCCTGAAGATCGCAAAAGGGTATTATCCTAATGGTCCTTCTCGCGATGGGCTGGTATTTAAAACCCCCGGTATAAGCTTAACCCGTATGAAATCCATGGTTATTACGACTGATATAGAGTCAAATTTTAGCGAAAGTTATTTAGAAGGCTGCAGTTTAATCATTCGCCTGGTCCGTCAGACAGAGTTGCTCCTTGATATAATCCAGGCTGGCTCGCAAGAAGACGGCATAATAGTGCGCGCAGGATCCCCCCTGGGGAATACTCGTGATGATTTATTATTTGCTCTGGATGGCTTGCAAAAAGAGATCGGCCTTGAAATATCTCTTCTGGTTCTGCGTGTAGGTCTATGGTTAGGCCTGCCGATAGAGGAATTTTCCGCCAATGCTGAATCTCTGGTTAAGGGGATGAAAAGTTGGGATAGCCATAAGAAGATCGCCATATTTTGGGCTTTAAGGGATTCCGCGAACAGGCTCCCCAGAGATGATGAAAAATCCTTACCCCTGACAATAGCAAAACCTTTGTTTGATTTAAGCGAAAATGAACTAAGCGCATTGAATATGGCATTGGCAAATTCCGGTTGGAAACTCCACAGGATCGGCGAGGGTTCGGTAGAGTTGATGCCGGCGGCTATATTTGTCGTAGAGGACCTGATCAAGAAAGAGCTTGGCGAATATGAATACGAGAGGTTATTCGGGATTTTAGGCAGGTTCAATGACTTCAGGGAGAAGTTACTAAGATTAGCCGCTATTGGCAGGGAACTTGCTGGCAGCTTAGAGCCGGAGAGGCAATTCTCTTCTTCCTCTATCGGGGTATCTACCTTTGAGCAGCCGGATTTTGAAGAGTTATTTTTTAACCACTCTAATCTCGAGCGGCTTTTTAATTCCGGAGAGAGGCAAGTTATATATTTGGCGGAAAGAGGCTGGGGTATAGGCGAGATTACGTCAATAGGCGGGGCTTTACCGAAGATAAGGTTCCCAAGCACAAAGCCCGCAGAGAGGGAGTTCAATAGAGCCGAGATATTAAGGTCCGGTCAGCTTCTTAGGGGGGAATACCATGACCTCTACGTAAAATATAGTAGGTCTCAAGCAAAACTGTTGCCTAAGAAGCCCCTTGGGCGGACACGGCATGAAACCGGTTTTATACAAAATTTTCTTGCTCTTTTACCTTCGCAGGAAGATGTTCAAGAAATAGAAAAACTGTTGGCTAATCTTTTGGCTAGGCTTCAAGACGCCGTGATGGGCGGGAAGGAGATTACTCAAGAAGAGCTGGTTTATTTTTCAAATCAGCTTAGCCGGAATTGCCCGATATTAATTGAATTAGGGCAAAAGCCGGCTTTTTATCGGCCTCTGCACAGTTACACGGGAAATGAAGAAATAAAGGCCCTGCTTTTCTTGCTTTTGAGATTGAGAAAAATCCTCAAAATGATGGGTATAAGCAAAAAGAAGGGATTTACGCAAGGAGAAAACAAGATAAGGACCCTGCTCCAGGAAAGATCGGATAAATTATCAACGGCTTCTCCGTTGATCACTGGAGCCATGGTAGCGGTGGTCGGCGGGATAGCCGCAGCAAGCTCGATACGCATGATTATTTTTGATATGGGCAAGACGCTTTATTACAGCAGGGAGCTTTCAGAGGCGCAGAAGAAGCTTACTTGCAGATTTGCCCTGGAGAAGTTAGGCAAAGCGGTTACCGAGTCCCAGGTGAGGGAAACTATCGCTAGATTGAACAGCATGAGTGGGATGCTGCGCTATTATGGGCTTGAGAATTCAGTAGCAGAGTATTTGCGTTATTTAGGAGTACATCTTTACCCCGTGGATTATCTCATCCCGGTTCCCGGGCAGAGAGAGCTACTCGCCAGATTGGTAAAGAATGGTCTTATCCTGGTAGTGGCCACTAATACCGGCATCAAATTCAGTGAGGAGGCCCTTAAGGCGACCGGGGTACGCCGGTATTTTACCCGGGTGATGACTCAGGAAGAGGCAGGTTTTGGCAAGCCGCATCCCCGGCAACTGGAGCTTCTTCTAGAGGAGTTTGCAGCTAAACCTTATGAGATCAAACCTCACGAGGTAATTGTAGTAGGGGACCGTTGGGATATCGATATAGTCCCAGCGCTCGCCATAGGGATGCATGGTATTGAGGTAAGAGGCCCCGAGGACCTGGTGGATAATCTGGAATCAAAGATCAGGGCTCTATGCGAGCAGGTAAGTTGCTCTTCTCCCGTAGGATTTGGGAAGATTGAATTCCGCCAGGGCCTGGGCCCGGTCATTAAAGGGGATATTGCTTTTGGTGAGAAAAATCTGACGGTAATCTTCACGCACGGCAGGGGGAAAGCTATCGACTATTTAAAATTCAGTGAAGAGCAGCGGCTGGAGAAGGAAAAAAGAAGGCTGCCGTATTATCAGGAAGCGCTGGAAGAAGGTGGATTCCTTTATAGCCTTGCCGAAGCAGGATTCAATGTGCTTGCCTATGAGCATTTTGCTCCGTGTGATGAAAGGAACCCTTTGTTTACCTCGAGAGAATTAAGCAGATATTTAGAGGGGGCATACCGTTATGCCAACCGGCAATTCGCAGGCATATCCCAGGTGCATTTGGCGGAGAGCTTGGGCTGCCGCATATTTATGCAATGGCTCATGGGTTATTTCCTTGATGATGACGGAATGCCCAAACTGCCTGAAGAGAGGCTGAATATCAAGCGTGTTTACCTGCTTAACCCCGTCTTTACTTTTACTGAAAACTTTAAGAAATCCCGCGGCATAAGGTTGGCATCCGCTATTCACGGAATTAAAGCCTATTTCGCAGGAAGGAAGAATTATCTGATGGAGGAGATCATGTCTGCAGATTACATGAAAGATATCTTCGTTCCTTTCCTGCATATCTATTTATTTCTGGCAAATAATAATAAATTGGATTATCTCCCGAAGGTTGTGGTCATCAATTCCATAAGTGAATACGGCTATCCCTATCCGGATGCAGAAATGAGCCTTAAGCGCAAATTACTTTTCAGGCGTGCCCCCGGGACAGACGGGGTTGCCGAACTGCCGGAGGAATTTCCTTGCGGCATGCGGCAGTTGCCTATTATCCGGGGTGTGCCGCATTTTGCCACCGCCAAGGAGGCAAAAATAATAAATTCCATTATGTCAGACATATCATTTAGCCGCGTGGTTTCTTCCTCGCCGCTGGTTGAGTTCTTAGGGATCTTATCAGGAGAAGGATATGCTGGTTTTGTGATCCAGGAGGTACGGAAGGGGCTTGCCCGCGCGATAGGAAGCCTGGTTTCAATCATTTTTTCTTCTTCTCCCGCGAGAAAAACCTCTCCATTTTCCCAAAAGGAAAAAACGCTTTTTAATATGTTGAGAAAACAGACTTGGTCAACTTATGAGCCTTTTGAAGTAAAGTCAGCCGTCAGCATCTTTCTTAAAGGCATATTCCGCTCGGGTAAGAAGAAAAAAGTGGACGATATCATGGGCCTGCGGATTATCAGCGCGGACATGTACGCGGCTAAAGAGATCGTGATCAATTTTTTCAAGAAAAACGGGATTATGTATAAACCGCCGGAACTTAAGCTTAAGTCTAAAAAAGGATATGAAGCCACACATATAAACTTCAGCCTAGGTTTTTCCGGAGGGAGAAAGCCGCTGCCTTATGAAATAATGATCATGGCTCCCCGGGAATATGAAGGATATATCAGTGGGAGAGAACCAAGGGAAGGCTATCCGGCAGCAGTTCCTCTTTGGGCATATGAAAAATACAAACGTCCCTGCGAGCCGCTAAAGGGGGATGAACAGATTTTTTCCCCAGATGAAATCCCGCTCATCCATGATTTTAAAGAGAATATGAGACGTATCCGCGCATCCCTGGGAAATAAGATATTCGTGATGTATCTGGGGCAGAAGAAAGAGGGGATGAGCATGCAAGTTGTGAGCTTGCCGAAGAAATCGCGGCCCGAGGATTTATTCAGTATCCTTTATCCCGAATGGGAAAATGAAGGAAAACACTTTCCTGGATTCCAGAAGATAAATATCGGAAAAGACGGAAAAGGCCTTCCATATGAAGTTTCGCGGACAGTTCTAAAAGAAGAAAAGCCGCTGGAAAATCTGATGGTCGTGACGTTAAATCATGCTAAGAGACCCGCAAAGCCTTCCGCTTCTCCATTGTTGATGGAAAGTCGTGACCTTGGGCGGCTCAAAAAATTGTTCCCTATTTCCGGTAATATCTCCAGCGATAAATCAGGCGGTTACATAATTAACGCACTTACGAAGGATGAGGGTATCAATTTACGGATCCAGGAATTATTTCGGGAGTCATTGGATATCCTTACGCAAAGAAAGGCATTCGGTAACCTGCTTCCCGCCGGCTGGGAGCGCAGCTTCCCCTTTGAGATCACTGTGAAAAAAGACATTTTCTCGTCAAGCCGGGATAAAGGATGCATTGTATTGCCTCTACAGGCGGTATATTACCCGATGCTGTCCGCCTTTATAATCCGTCACTACATCCACAAGAAAATGCGGAAAACCTGCGAAGTGCATCAGGCAGACGCGATTTTTATTTTGAAGCTTAGAGGCGATGAGCGCAAGGCGATCCTCTCCGCACTAAAAACATACGATTATCCCGAGATAGGCAGGTTGGAGGGGCTGGAGAAGGCGATAGCGGATAAGAACATGCAGGAAATGTTCTCTTATATTTATAACGTAAAACCTGACCAGATGAGTATAGGTAAAGACAAAGAAAGCCATATTTTTTATAATCTTATCTCTAAATTTGCAAGGCTCAATGTCTCAAGCGGCAGGATTTTGAGCCTGGCCCTAGGCATTATCACCATATCCGAAGATAATAATGAATTGGATAATCTGCTAACGGGGCTATCGTATGTACCGGAATGGCAGGAGATCCTTTTAAAAGACAAGGCGGATATGGGGGTACTGGCGAGAAAGCTGGATCAGTTGCTTTCGGAGGGCATTTGGGAGATCCATCATAAGGATATCGGCCGCCGCTGTGCGCTATTGGCGATTGTAAAGAAAACTTTGCTGGGTTTTCAGAAAATAAAGGCCAAAGAACCAAATAACGCGCCACATAACAAAAATGCACTGGCGAAGCATTTTAATAACTATGCGGCTATGGTAAAAGGACTGTTGGGAGAAGTCTCCGGGGTCCACAAATATACTTTTATACACAAAGATACCTTGCACGCCTTAGGAGATACTAATCTGATATTGGGATTGGATGAAGTAAACCCTATCTATATCTCAGGTGCCGGCATTCAAAAAGAATGCGACGGCGTAAGCTTTGACCTGCAAGCTGGTCAAACTAATAGTGAAAGCAGCGGCTGGACCATTTATGAATTTAAGTATAATCTAACTTTATCCGATCTGGTGCATCAGATAGTCGGACAGGATAGGGGAATTTCTGTTTTTCACCTTGTTTTAGACGGGCATAAGAGGAAAACAGTGCTTCTGCGCGTTAAGCGCGTAGTGGTCTTCGGTGAACATGCCGCTCCGGAGTTGATAATCAAACAAGTATCTTTCGCTGAAAATAGCGCCACTTTGCCAGTGTCGGTGAAAGGCATGGGGCCACTGACAAAGCGGTATGGGAGGAATGAAGAAGGTTTTACTATCAGGTACACATTAGGGGAATATAAATTATTCCTTGAACAGCAAAGGCCGGACATAAAGACAGCTTTAGAAGAAATATTCGGGAATATGCAGTTGCACAATATAACCGTGCCATTTGAAGCGTGCATAACCATAAATAACCCCAAGCCTTCCTCCAGTTCTCCTGTTGCAAAGGTGCAGGTTGCCTACGCGCAGCCTAAATTAGGAGAGGGAAAATGGAGATTCTCGAAGGGGCAAGAAAGGAAATGGGTGCAGGATATCGAAGTTAAATTCAAACACCAACGGTACGGGCTCCTGGCGGATATCTATCGTAAGATAGGCACTAAAGCCAACTGTACCTTTATGGCCATGCAGGAGGGCGCGGGCTTATATACCTTGACATTGGGCCTGGAATTCCCCAAAAAGATGGTTTTAAATAAGGTCATCACCGCCTTAAATTCCATAAAAGATTATCCTCTTGACGCAGGAAGCAAGACCGAGACTTATGTGCTGGAGTTTGATCTGCCGAACCGCCCGGGAAGCAGGATTAATCTGGCAAATTTCTTTGAGTTGAATAAGATCAGCGTATCTCAGTTCCTTACCCCGCGTATTTCCAATACCAGGAACAGGGTCCATTTTATCTTTGAACTGGAGATACCGGCGGGTTGTTCTCTTGAGGAGCTCCTGAAAGGGCTGGAGAAGAAGATTGATTGCGGGAACGCCGACCTCTTCCGTGGCAGGCTGGTTGATAAGATATTGAATAGGTTCCTGGTGTCTTTAATAAGCAGGGGAATAGCATTACGCAATGGAGATAGAGAGAGTCTTAAGAAAGCCCTGGAGATGGCTGCCGAGACCCAGTTGAGCTGCGCCAGAAAAGACAGGGCCATGCCGTATATTATGCACCCTATAGGCGTGGCGGAAATAGCCGTAGACCTGGTTTTACTGGCAAGGGATGAACTATTGAAATATTGCATATTTGACCCTCGCATAGACGGCGGAGGATTGATCCTTCTGGAGAAAGCCGGCCTTTTGCATGATGTAATTGAAGACGCCGGAGAGAAAGCAGGGCTCGTTAAGGAAAGGATCCGCCTGGAGTTTCCCGATGTATATCCAATTCTGGAGATCTTGTCCAGGAGGCCGGGAGAGAGCGAGGAGGCTTATCTGCGGAGGATCGTTACGGCAGCGCACACTTTTGGCTTGGAGGGGGCTATCGCCCTGCTCATTAAGATCGCCGACAGGATCCATAACCTCTCGACTATTTACAGGTTAGACAGGGCCGCGCAGCGTAAGGCAGTCTTCTCAACTTTGAACACATTCATACCGATACTCATTAACAATATTGATCTTGAGCTGATTCCCAGAAGCTCCCGCGATGTGATTGATCTGGCGTTAAAAAGATTTAAATACCAATTACTTAAGACAAGTAGAGGCGTTAACCTGATTGATGAAGAGATGGTTATAAGAACCAAAGAATTTTCAGGATACATTAAAGAGGAATTAAAGCGGAGGGAGATATTTAAACAGGGAAGAAACCGGGAATATTTGCTTTTAGAGCCCTATCAGGAAATTATTAATGGGTTTAAAACCCCTGCCCTTATTTATCAGGAATTATATGTATCCGTCTCGCCAGAAAGAATTTCCGGAGCGGGGAGAACAAGTTCTCCGGTTAACCGCCTTAATTTCCCGGACATAGAAGTTGCTGTAATGCCTTCGCAGTGCGATGAAAGTCTGGCGAGAGTTTTGGCGGACTCAATTGTACCTTCAAAATTGGGCCTGGTTATCAACGGCGCGTCTTTTGAACCCCAGCGAATAACTGCTATACAGATAGCTTCAGTTCGCTCTGATTTCAATGTTTTATCCGCGAAGAAATATGACGGTTTGGAAGCATGGCTTATTAACCTTTATCCTAAAGAGGTAACAATCAATCTCGCCAGGCCTTTTAAGCAGCAGGCGATGATATACCGCAACCAGGCCTTCGCGGTTTACAGAATAACTTTAAAATCCGGTGATTTGACTTTAGGTCATTTCTCTATCGCGGCAAAATTAGACACAAAAGATAAATTCAGGATCCCCGCGATATTAGCGGAGGTTGCCGCTAACGGTTCTTCTCCGTTGGGGGCCTGCGTGGCTGGGCGTGGATTAGAATATTTGCTTTATAATGGAGAGATAAGCGGCGCTAAGCAAAACTGGTTGCTGCCGACTTTAAGTATATTCACCAGTGGATATTTTCATGCCAACGTTTTGAATGATATAGGGTTAATCGCCGCTGGAAAGACGGCCTATCCGGCATATTCCGGCAGGGCTCCGCCTTCCAGCAACGTATCCTCTCCGCTCAAGAAAAGCCCGGATCCCGCGACCAAGAAAAAAGGGCCTTCTCGTGTCGCTTCGTTCAAATCTCTATGTCAGGACCCTTTATCCACGGCCGTTGTTATAGTTTTTGTAGTTCTGGTTGCTTTATTCGCAAACGCTATTTTTTCCTTGATGATCAACTCCTGTCTTGGGCCTCGCTATGCCATATGGTTCTTCACAACGGTATGTATTTTAGTTATTTCTGCCGTTCTATTTGCTTTGGTCTTTCCTTATCTTGTTTCTCTGCGCACAGCTTTCATTACGGGAATCATTATAGGGGCTGCTTTTGGCTTTTTAGGTAAATGCGTTAGCGAATTTTGCCTTGAGTCCCCTATTACTTCCAGCCAGGCTTTGATTTGGTTTTCCCTTACCATAATCGCAAGCGGCTATCTGCATTGGCGCCTCGCGCGCAAGGATGGCTTTTCCAAACCAGGCAAGGAGGATAAAAATGATGCCGGCTCCAGAGAGAATAAAGCTTCCTCCCCAGTACAGAAAAGCATTTTAATGAAAGATAAATATCCCCGGATTGAAGCGGTAGCCAGTTTCCCTGAATCGTTTGCGAAGGCAGTAAAACAAAATCATGGCGAAATAATCTATGCTTCACATCTAAATTTTACGCGTTTCAATCCCGATTTTCTTTTGTCTTTTTATTATGGGCACCTTGATGAGCGGCTGGTAGATTTTATAGAGCTTAAATATGGCGCCTGGCTCCGTGAACAAATACTGACTTTGCATGAGGCCTTCTTTAAAGGAGTCATTAGCTGCCTGCAAGGGTATCCCGGGTTACTTTTCGCCGGCATAGAAAAAGATAGGATTGGCAAGACGGTAAAGCTGTTAAGCGCGTACAATACACCGGCTATTATTGTTCCTACCAGGAATGAAGGCGCGGAACCCGTTTTTGAAATGCCCAAAAATAGCGTTATTCCCGAGTATTTTGATAATTTCTGGTTGACCGGATGGGGGAAGCTTACGCGCATATTCGGGCATCTGGGGGTAAAAAATGCATTGGTAGCGGGAGAATTCAATTTTCCCGATACCCTCGCTTGCGTAGAAGCTTCGCGCTCTCACTTGAACAGTTTTTTTAGGGCAAGAATACTTCCGGAATATACCTTTCCGGGAGTAAAATCGCACATTATTGGCGAATATGTGAGGCAATGCGCAAAGAAGTCTCTTTATCTGCTCGAGCAGCAAAGTGTTTTTACTTCCTCTCCGTTAAACCCAGGTAATTTCAATTGCAGGGATCTGTTGCCGGATTTAAATAGCCTGGGACATTTATCATGTGTTAACTTTAACAAGAAGATAACTCTTTGTCTGATTGTGATGGTGGGAATAATAATCTATCTAATATATCCGCTGGTATCAGTAAAAGGGAATGTAATGGGAGGGGTAGAAATTGTAGAAAAATCTCCAAAAGAAGATCATCCGGAAATCGGTACGGCCGGAGCTGCGCAGTTGGACAAATCCGGCTTCCTTGGGGAGCTTAAAAAAGAGATAAAAGCTACCTGTTCAAATGGTAGTTTATTTCTTGCAGCATTGATCACGATGGCGGGAGCATTGTTTAGCAAATGGTTTTTTGACGCAAGATACGCTATTTACTCGGTTTTTATAATCTTAGGAGCAGGAATTGTCGCCGTCTTTTTTAATGTCGTGGAATCTTTGTTGTCGCAAGACAAATCCAAAAATAATAACCCCATAAGCTCCGATAAAAACTCGATAAATAGATCTTCAAGCCCCGCTTTCGTTACGGAAGCAAGCTCCTTCCATAGCCTTCGGCCGAGGGTTAAGGGTAACGCCGCTGAATTTAAGACCACGGATTTACGCAGGGCTTTTATGGAAAATGGCTTGCAGATCATCGGCCATTTAAGTTCAGAGGGAGCAAGAAGCCGTATCTACAAGGCTGTTGAGCTATCCAGCGGGATCCCCGTGGTAGCGCGTCTGCCTAAAAACGGTCAACCTCTCAATAATAGTTTTGCCCAGCGGTGGATCGATAAACTGCAGGGGAGGACGCACCCGGGCATTATACAGATATATAAGGTTGATAGTATTATTTTGCCTGGAAAAGGAGACACGGAATATCAGGTCACAGAGTATGTGGAGGGGAAGCCTCTTTATAAGGTGGTGCGTTTTAGAAAGAAGCTTGCTTTGCCGTCTTTGTTTGTGTTTGAGACGGCTTACCAGGTATTAACGGCCATGGCGTTTCTTTACGCTAACGGTCTTCTCCATGCGGATATTAAATTAGAGAACATATTAATTACCGAACATCGAAAGGTGAAGTTAATAGATCCCTGGTTTAATACGGGAGAAGCTGATTTAGAGGTCCTGAAATCAAAGTGGGAAGAGAGGGCATGTTTTGAGAATCTTGTGTGGTGGCTTTTGTATGAATTCAGGCTAAGGGAATTCCTGGGGTCGTTTGAGCCGGTTATTTCCGCGCTTATGGAAGTGGGGCCTCATAATCGGCATGAGATAGGCAAGCTGGAATCGGAGGTTTTAAGGCATATAAATCTTTTGAAAAACCACGGCATTAAGATTAATAATTTTGACCCCAATTCTTTAATTAACCCCATATATTCATGTTGTGCCTCTCCGCTTAGCGCAGAAAATCTTATATTATCTAGAGAAGCAAGGGATATTTTGGGCGCGTATCTCGATGAATGCATAGATACCTGTCGTAAATGTGTGCCGGGGAATTCCCGTAAAGTTATCATAAAGGAGAATAAAATACTTAAAATGGTGATGAGAAGGTCGATGGATAGATCCGTATGTTATTTCGCAGGCAGATATCCGGACTCTAATTCACCAGAAGATTATATTAAAAGATATATAAGGGAGGACATTTACTTTAGCTCCATGATAGTAAATATGCTTGATTTCCTGGAAGAATATATTTCCACAACCTGGTTGTTCCGCTCCGCGGAAGGGTGGATGGATGAATTAAAGGAATATTTTGATGGGTTAATTGTGAAGAGAGAAAACGCGAATGATTTCCGTATCGATGTGTATTCGTTGGGAGGTTCTTATGGGGACGAGGCCTATAGCATTGCTCTCGTTTTATATGAGTGCCTCGACAGGTATGCGAAAACGCGGCAAAGAGAGGATTCGTGGATCAAGAAATGGCAGGTGGGGATAGAAGTGCTTGACCCTAATCTGTTTGCGCTCCACCGCTTCATGGAGCGAAAAAATATTTTACTCGCGAAAAGCAGCAAATTAGGCATGTTGGGAGATTATCTTGGATATGCGAAAGCAAGAGAGGTCTTTAGCCGGATTAAGAGCTGGATGCAAGCCAGCGCTGTCTATTTTTCTCCCGGGCTATTTTCTTCGGGAGATGAGGTGAAAAAACTTCTTACCGTATCCAATACGCGCGTAGATGTTATCTTTTCTCTCAACGTTTTGCCTTATATCGGCTATCCGGCGATGCAGGATTTATCGCATAGCGTGAAAGAGGGCATAATACTTAGCTTAAAAGGTAACCCAGATTCGGCGCGCTGGGTAACTAATTATCAGCTTGACGGACCGGCGCAAATATTCAGGGTCGCGCAGGAAGAAGTGACGCGTCTGCCTAATAAAGCAGGACAGCTAAGACTAAGTGCCTCACCGCTAAGGTCCGGCATATTTTCTTCTTTCTCAATGGATATCCTTCAGCCGGTATGGCGTCTGACTAATCTCGTGATTGTTTCTTCTCTGTTATTTCTTAATCCCTCCTACGCTTCTATTCTTCAGAGGCATCCCGTTAATTTAGATGGGGAAAGGACCATCAAGATGGCCATAGGGGTAAGCGAAGGAGTTTGTTTAGAACCGTTATTAAGAAAAATAAATGTTCCTGCGGATATTGCCAGGGCGATCAGCCGGCTGCCGGCAATAACTCCGGCTAAGGCCATGATCATGTGGAATGTCATTCTTTTGAAGCCCCAGAGGGTTATTAGCGGCAGCTTGCCGTTTGAGCCGGGAGGCTCCTCTAGCCCGATTTACGCAGGCAAGGATATCTTTGATATTTATTCTCTGATGCTTATCAAGAGCGATCCCTTCGCTGTCTACCCGGCGATACAAGACCCCGGTCTCTATTTTCATATAGGGCCTATTCTCGCATATCCGAAAGAGGACAAAAAAGAAGCGGCTCAATTGAAACCTGCTTACAATCCCCCGAGGAAAAGAGTCCCCTGGACGGCTAAATATAGAGAATGGGGGATAATTAAGGAGATTATCCCCGACCTGGTCAAGCGCGACGGGTTTATTAGGGAGAAAAGATTTTTAGATGATTATGAAAATCTTATGTTATTCAGAGAAACGCAAAAAGGCAACGCGGCTGCCAGAGAAACCTTGATTATGGCATATCTTCCTCTGGTCTACGGGAGGGTAAAAAGGTTCATCGGACTTCATCCTTACTTAATTAATGACCGGGACGATCTGGTGCAGGTCGGCATTTACGGGAACCATATGATCACGGGAGGGTTTGCCAGGGCAGTGGAGCTTTTTGAGGCAAGAATAGGCTGGATGGGCTTCTCACACTATGCCACGCGATGGATTGACGCAGCCATGTTGGCGGAGAAAAAGAAGAAAGATAGAATACTCAGCAGGGAATCCCATTTTGATCTTGATCCGGAGGAGCCTAATAGAAGGGAACCGCTTGAGTTAATACCTGACGAGAATGATTTATTCGAGAAGATAGAAGAGGCAGATGCCTGGTCCGTATTTTTTGAGGCACTTGAGTATCTCAAGTCAATGATCTCGGAGAGGGACGGCGATATGCTGGTAAGCAGGCTTGCCGAAGAAAGCCTGGTAAGCGTCGGGAAACGTTACGGAGTATCGCATACTCGTGTTAAGCAAATTGTGGACCAATTAAAAGTGAGGTTAGGTGAAATAATTTATTCAGGCGAGTTCCGCAATGGCCCGGATGCCCTTCTTAGAGTTTCCAGTAACCTGACTGCCGCTTCTCCCCTTGGAGGTCCAATAGAATGGTACATTCTCCGCAATGAAATACTTTCGGAACCGGTCATATTCGGCAATAAATTTATACGCAACCATGTCAACCCCTTATCAAGAGAACTGACCGTTGCCGCGGGCTGGGCAGGCACGGATATCGCGAATCTCTGGCTGGCAACCCATTTCTCCACAGCCATTATGATTAACGATTTCAAGATAAGATCCAACAGGCTGGGATTCCATCTTAATAAATGGGAAGAGTTTGACGGCCAATCGGATTATTTTGTCCATAAATACGAGCTCGGATATAACTATACGGAGGATTTCTATCCAGACCGCCGCAGGAATATGGAGCCGGAATTCTTTATTTTACAGGAGCTCCGGGGGATGGGCATCGGCAAGGACCAGATAAGGATTTATACGGATAGCCGGAAAAGGACCGTATTATCTTTCAAGCCGCTTGGTATACAGGAGGAGAGCAAAATCGTATTTGTTAAAGATAATATTCTTTCTCCGGGAGATAAGCTGAATAATGAATTGTCCGGCAAGCTGAATGTCTACTACCAAAAAGCCTGCGAAGATTTCGGTTCATGCTATGAGGAATATCTCCCTTCTATCCTAAAATGGATTAAGCCGGGGGGGTTTCTTATTTTCAATCCCTACACCCAGTCAGGCAGCTATACCATCATCTATGATTTATTAACGGGTTTTAATCGGAGAGGCAATACGAAGCTAGCCCTCTCTTCATCGCAAGATCCCGGCATAGTAGAACAGGCTGGATACCTGGAGATGAAAACCACCGGCCACGGTTGGGCTATGGAGATCTGGCAGAAATCTTTCTCTGCTTCGCCCCTGCAATCGCAGATGCGGCAGATAATCGGTTATAATAAAAAGGGTTGTAGAACGGAAACTTTCTCTTATCAGCCGGGAGGCTCTTTGGGGCGCAACGACAGGTTGCAGGTGAGAGGGGAAACCGCGCAGTGGTTGGGAGCCAGGGCGCATAATACGGTATTTCAGCATCCCGGGGAACCCTGGGCTATCCGTCTTGGGAGAAGTATTTGCTCCAGAGCGCAAGATGCTTTATTGTTAGCCGGCCGGGCGTATTATGGTTTTGCCGACCTCTTTAATCGGGGGGTATCCGTACCCAGGCCTGTAGGCATAGCGGTTGCGCAGTGCGATATCGGTTACTATCCCTGTTGTTTTGTGTTGAGAGTAGAAGGCAGGAATTTATCGGAGATCATGGAGAAACGTCCTCTCAAAGAGAAGGAGAGGGTGGAGATGCTCAATTTAACCTGCCAGCTTATACAGAGCGGGCGGTTTATTCCGGACTTAGACGCGACGCAAGTTATGTCCGGGAAGACCTCTCTGGATGATAGGGGTGAAAGGATATTCCTGACAGATCCTGACGAGGCAAAGCCATACGACCTGGATATAGCGTTTGTCCTTGAGCATTATAGCCGTAAGCTTACGGGTTTATTTAATATCCCTGTCTCCCCCCATGGGATTTATAAATTTTATGCCAAAAGATACCTTTTCCCGCTGGCCGTCGCTAAAGGGGTATCCTTTGGACGGGGGGTTTCTTCTCCGCTAAGCGACCGGGGGTCGATCACGATTAGTAACGATACCTTAGTGAAGAAAATAGGGGCGCGTTATAATTTACCCTGTTGCGCGACAAAAGATGCCCAGTTAGAAGATATTAAAAACCACTCTTTTGGTTACAATTTGAATATTCTGCTGGATGTTCTTTATATGATTATTCGCAGAAATTCTTCATCCCCGATATATTCATACAAAAGCGGTCAGCCTGCGTCGTCCAACATAGAAAGTAAATATATCCTGTCCGCCCGGGCCTGGCTTTTGCTAAAAACAAAGAAGGAGCTTAAGTGCAGCGTACCGCAGCTTTTTATTTATTCGGAATTAGTCTTTGACGAAATTATTTTAACCAACCCCTATAACCTTCCCGGGCATTTGTTAAACTACATAGATACCGTAAGAGAGATGTTCATGCTTCTATACAAGCGCGTGAACGGGGTGCTTGATAGCGATATTGACTCATCCGCAAGCCTGGAGCGGGCAAAGGGCATCATCCTTATGCTGGAAGACATGCTGACATCCTTGAAATCATTATTGGGTAAATGCCTGAAATGCCGGGAAATTAACAGTTCCGAGCTTAAACGGAAAATAGAAAGTATCGCCAGCACGGTCAACGATATCGGATGTGTATTTAAGCCATTTTTTGAAAAAAAGACATACATCCAGGTAGATGCCAATATTATTATCCAGGAGGTGCTGGATTTGCTGGATTATTACGGTCAAAGATGCTTCGTAAAGACTGAATTTGACCCCGACCTTCCGCTTATTACAGTTATTCCCGCTGATTTATATCTGATCTTCTCTGCCATTATCATCAATGCCATGGAGGCATCCGCAATAAAGGGAGATCCGGAAATAACGGTAGAGACGCGTTTTATCGCTCCTGCCGGTTGCATACAGGTACTTATCAAAGATAACGGCAGCGGCATAGATACGAAATATTTTTCCAAGATATTTGAGCCGCTTTTTACTACCAAGCCGGGCAGCCTTGGCGTGGGGCTCTCTATAGCTAAAGAAATAGCGCGCAGCTACGGAGGAATGTTAGCGATTTATACAAAAGCGAATAGCGGCACTACTGTGATTGTTACTTTGCCCGTTGAATTCTCCGCCTCGCCGCTAGAGGCAGAAAAGATCGTTTGCCTGCTCAGGGGAGGTCTTCATCAGGTAAAAGACCCCAGGAATTATAAGGAATGGCAAAGGGCCGGATATGGACCGTTAGTCCGCAGGTCTTCAGAAATTCTTGGCGGATGGCATAATGTGGTAAATAAGCTGGGCTTTAAGCCTTTGACGAGGGAGGAAATCGCGCAGAATAGAATAATATGGACAAAGGAAGAAATAATCCATAGATTATTAAACCCTCCCGTTGAAGTAAGGAATACCTGGAATTACAGGCAATGGGAAAAATCCGGTTATTCGCGAATGGTCAGAAGGGCTTCAGAGATATTCGGGGGATGGGAAAATGTATTGAAAGAAATAATGATCCTTCGTCTCTTTCATTCTCATCGAAAGATAAGGAATCCAATGGACCGCCGGACATGGATAAGAATAGGCCATTTCGAGATGGCCAAACTGGCATTATCCCTGTTCGGGTGCTGGGATAATCTACTTAAAGAAGTAATTATCCGCCATCTTAAGAATCCCCCTTCAGAAGTTACCGACCCCAGGAACTCAAAAGAGTGGGAGAGGGCCGGTTACTGGCAAATGCTGCATTACACAAGGAAGCTTTTAGGAGGTTGGATCAATGCGGTTAAGGCTGCCGGCTATGAGCCTATAGAAAGGAAGGAAATAGACAAAAAGAGGACCAAATGGACTCCGGAGGCAATCGATAATCTGCTTTTAAACCCTCCTTTCGATATTGCAGACCCGCGTAATTCACAGGTATGGATGGATAAGGGGTATTCGCAACCGGTACACAGGCTCATAGCTACTTATGGCAGTTGGGCCAACGCGCTTAATAAATTCGGCTATATGGCTATTAGGAGACAACATTCTCCCTGGCAGGCAAGATATTCGGACTGGAAAAAGGTGGCAGCAATAATACCGGGAGTAGTTTCTGAAAGCGGAATTTTAAGCACGAATGGGTACCGAAAATTGAACGATAATGAAATAGCGCGTTTGATACAGGAAGTACGGGATGGCAATGAAGCCGCGAGAGAAGCTTTGATAGTGATAGTAGGGCTTCGTATCGTTAAAAGCGTTGCCTGGAGTTTCCGCCGCAGCCCGTTTTTAGGGGTAGATGACCTGGTTCAGGCGGGTATTTATGGAAGCGGCAGAGGGGTGGGAGGATTTGCCCGCGCGGCGGAAATCTTTGACCCAAACAGAGAGGGAGGATGTAAATTTACCAGCTTTGCGAGAATTTGGGCTAAGTGGGCCATCATAGGCGAATTAAAAAAGGACAGAAGGCCGCAAACTTTTTATCTGGATGACCCTATTAGAGGCACGCTTACCTTTTTCGATATATTACCGGCAGAGCAGGACTTATTTGCCGATGCAACAGGAATTCTTGAGTTGACCGAATCAATGGAGTCTTTGTCTTTGCTGTCTTCTGCGCCTTCCGTAATCAGTTCTTCCCCGCTGGGTTTGCCCGCCGAAGGTAACCCATCCCCATGCACTCTGTCTATTAAAGAAACAAAAATATGGCTTGATCAACAATTTAATAGAAGCCCGTCTTTCAACGCAGCAATATCTTCCAGCAGCCTTCTGCGCGCTCCTCCACCGGCACTTGCCTTAGTATTTATGCTGTTTTCTAACCTTCCCGCTTTGGCTAGCCTGCCGGCCTCAGCTTATTCATATCAATCCATCCTAAAAGAAATAAACGCGACCCTCGAAAATCAGTATCTTAAAGACAAGGTCGCTTTGTTATTGACCGGGATTTTTGGGGTTCCAGAGGATATCGCCAGGTCAATAGCCTCTTTGGATGGCATGAATACCGCAAGAGCAGCCGGTATTTGGCAGAAAATAAGAGAGGATTATTTGGCGGCGGAGGACTTCTTTAAAAAAGGCGATTTTGACGAAGCCGTAGATTCCTACTTATCTGTATTGATGAAAGAACCGGATCTCCCCTATATATCTTTTCGCATAGCGCAGGCATTTTCCGCCGGTGTTGAAGCGGGATGGGGCCAGGAGAAGGGCGGAAAGATTCGCCTTTAC
The DNA here is from genome assembly GCA_004298075.1 of bacterium. Taxonomy (GTDB): domain Bacteria; phylum Omnitrophota; class Gorgyraeia; order Gygaellales; family Profunditerraquicolaceae; genus UBA6249. Next base: position 31,566 of record SCRK01000054.1, read on the forward strand.
TATAATAGCCTTATTTACGCGGATATGGCGGTTAGCAGGGGTTATCAGGAGTTTGACGTTTATTTGCTGAGGGCGGACATCTTGCTCCGTTTAAGCAGGTTAGAAAAAGACAAATCACAGTTGCTGGAAGCGAAAGATAACCTTGAGAAAGCGCTCCAGCTAAATCCCGCGTTAAGGCCTCAGGTTGAAAAAAGCCTTGAGTATATTAACCACAAACAACGGGAAATAAGCGCTTCTTTGCCCGGTAGCTCGCCGCTCAAGAATGAAATGAGGTGGAGTAGCGTAAAAAGCCTGTATTTACCGGCTGACTGGCAGGTGCATACAAACAGGATCGTTCTGCAGTCCCGGGGTTCAGAGGCGCAGATTACAGAGTTGATTTCAAATATTCCGCCCGACATTCAAGTTGCCGTGGTTGTCAGTCGGCAGTTCCTTGAACATCATTCTTCCGCGTCATTCCAAGCCTTGCTCCGGGATGATCCTCGTTCCGAGATCATCGCGGTAAACGGGAATATAGGTATATTCGCGCGGGACAACTATCTTTTTACCCTTTCCGAAGAGGGGCCTGTTCTGCTTACTCCCTGCTACGACCTTGAAAGGAATATCCCGGACCAGGATGGCGAACAATGGGTTGCCGGTTCTTTGGGCATAGAGGTCAAGAAAGCTGATTTTTATTTTGAGGGAGGGGATGTTCTTCCTGCCGGAGAGAATATCTTCGTGGGGGAGAAGGTGATCGCGCGCAATCGGGAGTATTTTGCTTTGACTGAAAAGCAAGCCCTGGAGAGGATAGCGAAATGGTTCCCTTATCAGGAGGTCGTGCTCTTCCCGTCAATGAGAAAGATAAGGGGATATTTCCATTTGAATACTTCGGTGACCTTCCTTCCCCGTAAACGGGCGGTCTTAGGTGATGTTAAGCTGGGCTTACGCCAGATAGCCGCGTTGAGCAGGCGCCAGATTATGCGCCTGGATCCTCTATTTGAGAGCCTATGGACAAAAAGGTGCTGGCTGGCGGGAGGAATAGCCAATTCCGTAAGAAACCGTAAAATATACGCGCAAAGGGAAGAGAAATTAACCTCGTTGGGCTACTCCGTTATTCCCGTCCCATGGTATCCTCCACATGAATTTATCCACACAGTCCCTAATTACAATAATATAGTCTTCCTTGGGGAGGATCTGGCCCTGCTGCCGGTATTCGGGGTTCCCGCCGACGCGCAGGCGACGAGGGCCTATAGAGATAATGATATTGATACTATAGCGTTAAACTGGTCGGCTTCGGATTATCAGGGCAGAAACGGTTATTGGCGCTGCTCCATGAATATTGGCGGTATTAATGAGCCGGCGGTATTATCTTTGCTACCAGGCATGGCCTTTATGCCGGAAGTTATCATCGGCAGGATAAAGGAAAGCGGGCCAGCTTCGCGCAAACCCGTCACATGCGGTAAACAACACAGCGCCTCGCCGCTGGCTTCAAGTTTCAATCCTCTGATGGTAAAGACGATGGAATTATTGCTTGATTCTCGCCCCGAGCTCAAGGATTTGGTCCAAGGCATTAACTCTAGGATAGATGGGCTCGATATAAATAAGGCGCTTAAGGATACAGAACTGCCGGATGAATTCATCGCTCATCTCAAGACGCATTGCCCGGAGAAAATACTGGGAGTAAAAGACATGCTAAGGGAAATGGGCACTCTAAAAGATGGTTATTTCCTGGGGGTAAGGGATAAAAAGAGCATATTCATCGGATTAATAGAAGCATTTAATCTACAAAATTATGAGGATGCATATGATCAGTTGGGTATCTCTCCTTTTTGCCATAACCACACCGGGAACCTGATGGGTGCTTTATCTGCAGGTGCTTTTGGTAAGCCCGTGGTATTTTGTTTACCTTCTGGGATTTTTAGCTATGAGGGCGCTTATTATACGCCAAAAGAAGTCAGATGGCTGCTAAGCAGATATCAGGCATATCCTGAAATATTAGACAATTTTTATTTTGTCCTGGGTTTGTTTGAGCTTGTGTCAAATACGGAATATATCCCGTACCAAGGACTTGAAAATGGATGGAAAGTGGCAGGGGCGATAGCATATGCCTTTAACAAATATTATGACAGGCAAAGCGCCTCGCCGCTGGGGAGCTATCCGGTAGAATTTATATACTTTTGTAACCCGGGATTTATCCTTGGACTTACTAAGGATATTGAGGTACTGTTGAGCGCGAAAAAATATTCCTTCCCCGCATCTATTACCGATAGCCACGAGGGCATACTCCCTTGGCTTAAAAAATATGAACGCATTCTACCTTGCAGCGGAATTCTTGTTTTTGATGACCACGATGACCCACTAAGGGATAAGGAAGGCGGATGGATCAGAAAGGCCTTTGAGGATAATTTAATCAGCGGTTATGAAATATTCCAGCCTGGGTCATTAGACGGAAAGTTAAAATTAGCCCCTGAAACCCAGGTTCATCGCTATTGGATCAGCATTGAACTGGATTATTTATTTTCAAGGCCAGGTCTGGCAAATTATCAGAAAGATCTGATAGAAAGAAAATTGCAACAGATAATCGATTACCTCGTATACAATAAAATTGTATGTTGCGGGTTGAATGTGGCCACCGCGATACACGCTTATTATTCATATCTTCCTGCCGATCTGCCGCAAAAGATTATTTCGCGTACGATTTTGCGCACCTTTGAATTATTCCACAGGTTTGATGTGGAAACAATGTTTCATGTTAACAGTATACCATCTTCGGGGCAGGAAGTTTTGCCTGAGTTAGGCCCGGAGCCGGCTAATTTTAGTCATTCCACGGCAGAAGAAGGAAATACTTGTTCTTCTGCCTTGGAGTTAAAAATGGCTGAAAGAGAGGTCCGGTTAAAACTTAAGATTGCCGATAAATTAAGGCGGGAGGGTGCGGTGGATTTACGCCAATTCAGCCAGGAATTAGGATTAAGCAGGGATGCTCTCGCAAGGTTAATCAAAATTTTAAGGCCGATATTGGGAGAGGTCTGCGATGTAATCGAAAAAGCCAATCTCTTCCCTACCGGCATCGCAAAGACAAGGATGGCGATTCATCAGGAAGGAGATTGGCATAGAACTGATCATATTATAGGCGTATCTGAGGATGGTTTAAGAGTAGCCATACAAACGCGCCGCGACAAGAAAGATAGAGGGGGATTGTTTGTGACCGGTCATCTTGCCGTAGGGGAAAACGCTCAAGAGTCATTAGCCAGGGAGATGGAGGAGGAAATAGGGGTAATCAACCTCGATATTTCCAGGCTCTACAGGGTGTTCAGATATTTCTATAAAATTGGGAGTAGTGAATATAAGGGTAAACCCGGATACGACAAAGACATATTTTTATATAGTACTTCCGATATTGCAAATAGGGAAGTTTCTTATCTGTATCTTTACGTAATCCAAGAACAGGAAGAGCAGCTTCTTAATCTGGGTATCTCTACCGAAGAAGTAAAGGGGATAAGATTTATCCCATGGGCTGATTTAATAATAGATATATTTGAGTGTCCGGAAGCGTATCATTCGGCCGTCACGCAGTACTTCATAAGGCCGGACTTTTTCGATATTTTAGCGCAAATTAATTTTAAGGAAGATCATAAGCACCTGCAGGATATTTTTGAGCAACTCAACCCGGAATTCCTCAGGATCAGGAGACGGTATATCGCGGGCTCGCCGCTGCGGCAAGAAATCTGCCTTGTTCCGCAGTTATTTAACCGTTCCAGGCAAAAAAAACTGTTAAACCGGACTATAGAGTTATTGGAAGAAGTTTGTTATTTGGGTAGGGATGCCGAAGGCAATAAAATTGAATACAGATTTACTGTCTCCCAGGGAAGCCCGGAATACTACCTGCCTGCTAATCCTTCCTGTAGGTTCTGCGGACCGGAAATACAGCGCTTATTCCCGGATACGGCTAATTTTAGTCATGCAGCAGTGGTGGTTGACCGGATCACCTTCAAGTCTCTTAGGCCGTATCATCATGAGATAAGATATTCCGTGCAGATATCGCAATACTGTGACTCGGAGAAAACCTTGTTGGATACTCTCCTGGGAGTAAGCGCCATATGGGAAGATAGCCGGGTAAAACAACTAACAGGAATTAAGGCCAAGACGGCTTCATTAAGGATGGCCCTGAAAGCAAGGCTGAGGGACTTGAATAAAGATTTTACCAGATTTTATCCGGATAACGGGGATGAAGAGGGAGCTTCCTCTCCGCTGGCACAGTCTATCATTAATCCTAAAGATATATCAAGCGGCCAAAAACTTGCCGATATTATTCAGAAGATTATTTTAACTCCCTATCCGTCCTCCAGGCATTATCCGGAATACCCGAGGGATCATGGCTGCCATTTCCGCTTTTTTCCCACAGGGACTAAGGCATTCTTCGCTGGCGGCACTGCCTCTTCGCCGTTGGCACGCAGAGAACAACCGCTTGCCGTTTGTCCGTTGGCCACGGGGAGAGAAGGCGAGTATATTTTTGCTTACAGGAAATTAATAGAGGAGGGGCTGGTTTTTTATAAAACTGCCCTGGCCAGCTTATTTTTTGTTTTTCGCAGGATCGCCCGCCAATATTTGATAGATGTGTTCGATCTGGAAAGGATGCAACAGGCGGCATACCTTGACTTCAGAGTGGCATCAAATGACACCAAGTTTGTTGAGCTAAATGAAGAATCAGCATGGTATCAGCTATTGTCATTCAGCTCTCGCGTGGAGGAGGCTTTGCAGGAGTACGGTTCCACTATAAAGATTCTTCCTGGTTGCGCAAGAGAAGCGGCTCTTGGTATTTATGTGCATCCACGATATCGGAATTTGAGGAACGGGAAATTACTCATCTATAACCTTGATGAAATCTTGATGGCTGTTTTTCTGGAGTTTGGGTTTGAGCAGAGGGCGCGGGAAGCGCATATCTGGCCCAGAGATCATCAGAGCTACAGTTATTTTAAAGAAAAATACGGAGCTAAAGATATACCGGGTAACGGCGAATGGCTTCTTATAGGGCTGGATCAAAAAAAGAGGAATTATCCCGATATTGGCATTATAGATGATAGCAACGGAATGGCAGAATATTTTTTAGTAAAAGGAAAAAGAGAGGGAGCAGCAGGCAGGGAATATTCTTCTTCGCCCCTCACTCCTCAAGAGCGGGCGAAATTATTATTTGAAAGCGCGGGGGTTAAAGATTTATTTGCGCGCCTTGTGCGATATAGGGTAATCCATGAGAAGTACATTTCTGATATCAGAGAAAATCTTTTTAATCTGGTGAACATGCCATTTGCTCCGAAAGATAAATTATTTGACAGCATAGATCTCTTATCCGAAGATACGCTTATTAGCTCCATCTTGGCATTGATAAAGAACAAAAAATTGTTCAGGGGCACGGGAATGGAAGAGGCGTATTCTCTTGATGAGTTTTTGCTTAAAAGCGGCGGCAACAGGGATGATGTTAAAGGTACGTTGTCACATATTTTATTTTATTTTGTTTCAAATTTTCGTAATGAATCAGTATTTTCTGAGAGTAAGCCCGAACTTGAAAACGACCCAAAATACCTTAAAACTTCTCTTTTGGAATGGCAGTTTATTTATTCTCTTTTGAGGTTGGAGTATGTTTCAACCCATGGTTTCACTGAATCCGGGGCTTCGCCGCTGGAAGATGCAATAGTATTTACGCCGGAGAAATTTTATATTAGTTTACAGGAGAAGGATTACCCTTTTATCCTAACTTTACCCGTTAGAAATTGCGGCGGGGTGAATCTGCCTTTCTATTTTTTAAGGGATTTGGCGTTTAAGGAACCCGTTTCTCTTAAAAAAGGGGATTTTATTGCCGCCTTCAGGAACAATGGTTTTATAACCTTGCGGATAAGCAGAGAAATTTTGGCAAAATTAAACTCTCGTTTAGAGGGCCGAGAGTATTTAAAAAATCTCGCATTTGAATGCTATTCCTTTCTTGCGCAATACGCAGGAAATAATATATCCCTTAACCCTTGGCAACAATTATTATCTTTGGACACAGAGCGCGATTGTATAAGTTACTATGAGCGCGCAAGGGAGCCTTCCTTGGAGCAGGTTTTTGTGCGTATTAACCATAAACTAAAAGATTGTTATGCTCCGGATAAGTTTATGGCAGAAGCAAAGGATATATTCCGCCATATCTTTACCGGTGACTCCGGCATTAAGGGCCCCCTCTTCAGGGTAATTTCAGAAAAGGGATTAATGGAGATGGGGCAATTAGGCTATTATTTTGCCGCCGAAGGAGAAGTTTTTGAAAGCAAGAGAGCAGTCCTAAAGAATGAAGGGTCCCTGATTAATAGCAGAATTTTTGGGACAGCTATTTTGGGGATTCCTGATACAAATACAGGAGTATACTTCGTAGCTGGAGCAAAGCAGGGTCTTGTTAAGGTATACGCTAGCCATTGCGTATCAGAAGGGCGCGTTAAAATAAATAAAAAATGGGTGGATTTAAAGCAATATCTGGAGAATGCGGATAATTATCAATTGCCTGATTCCGGTTCCTCACCGCTGACATTAAATGAATATGATTTGCTTTTTACCGCTATAGCTGAAATAGAGAGCGCTATCCCCGGATCTTACCCGGTATCGCAGCTACGATGGCATCAGTTCAGGTCGTTCATGCATCAGATGCGCGATAAGCATGCCGTGAACGTTGAGATATTCTCGCTTTCGCAGGAATTGGCGGAGGGAGGGAGAGGGTTTTTACCGGTCAATTATCTGCACATAAATGATACCATTGAAAGCATTCGGGATGCTCATGTCCAGAGTTTATATCCCCGGATGAAAAGGCGCGAGAAGTCATTCTTATCGCGTGGATTAAGAAATGTTGTGCAGCACTGCCGGAATGGGATCGCTGTTGTGTTAGCCATGCCCGCGCAAGAGCATATAGCGGCCGCCATCATTGACAATGGCAGCGGTTTCCAAAATGAGCGGGGGGAAAGAATATCTATACAATCCGCAGTAACATTCGGCAGTTCATACGGATCAACAAAATCAATGGGTATGGATTTATCTTTGATGGTCGGTTCTGCCGATATTTCAATAATTATGCAGCCATCCGAGACAGGGATCTTATATCCGGCCTGGTGGGGATTTGGTAATCACTCAAACTGTTTAGTCAGCTTTAAGAACGCCAAGAAATACGGCCTGACGGTTATGGGCTTATTTTATAAGGGTAAGTTTAGAGATTTTTGGCCATGGAGGCGTCAGCTGTTCCAGATTATTCCGGTGGCCTTAAGCATGGCGGACGAAAACATCTTTGGTGTTTCTTCCCCCCTTTCCTTCAAAGCGGCCGCGCCATTAGCAAGCCGGAATGTTTTTGGTAATTCTAAATGCGCTAGCGCTTTGAAAGTGAGAGGTCTCAATGCTATCGGTCTTAAAGATGCCCTGGGGTTATCATTAGGTTTTCTTTTTCCTGCGCTGGCCCAGGCTTTTTTCCCGGGCCATACCGCGCCCATGCTTGTGGTTACTATTATTGAAGCTTTGTTGTGCCGGCAGTTATTCGGCTGGAACAGTTTTCTTGGCTTTGGAATAGGCGTATTTCTTGCCGGTATGTATACAGGGTTTCCCATTACTTTATCGCTGTTATCGTTTTTAATAAGCCTCTATTATATGTTTAATAAATGCGAAAAGATCCGTTCGCCGCTAATTCGTGCCGGGATGAATTTTCGCGATTGGGCAGTTTTAATGAAAGTACGCCTGGGCATTAAGCGGTTGATAAATAAGGCCCGTTCTAAAGGAATGGGCGGTTTTACCGCTGAGGATCTGGTTGTGCTTTTGTATTGCCACTACTCTTATGATGCCTGGCTAAGAGACGCAATGCTTGAAGGAAGGGTCAACTTGGTTAACGATGGTTATGTGACTTTGCGCAAGATGGCATCCAAGCAGCTGCGCGAGCTTTCGTTAAACAGGGAATTTTTGATTAGCTTGGCCAATTTTACGGAAAAATTGTATTTTCTTTTAAGCGGGACAGCGATTATCAATAAGAAATCACGGGCTATCATCAGGAAAATAGTGGCAAAGATTGAGTCTGACCCGGCATTATTTTACGCCCGGAAACTTCCCGTATCCGGGTTGGTATCTGCCGATATTGAAGCCGCAAATTACGATTATCCTTCGAAAGATTCGTTCATTTACGAAAGAAGTGTAGTTATCTTGACGGAAGACATACAGGACGTCGCGCTTTATATCCAGAGGTTCATTGATTCCAAAGCAGACAGTTTTCCCGATGGGAAATTACCGTGGTTTGTGCATCCAGAATGCCGGATAAGGTTGAGCGTCATAAAGTTGTTTTCCGGAGGTCAACCTTGCATGAGGAAGGATATCGTGCAAAACGTAGATTCTTTGGCTGAAACTATTTGGGATGGTTTGCAGCAGAAATACGGAATTGTACTAAAGAGCATAGAATCAGCTCATCCAGCCGCCTCTCCCCTGGCGCACAGGCAGATATTCACTAATCACATTATTTATCCGTATCTGTTACTCAGTGAAATAGGGCTGAGCGATCTAGAAGATACGAATGCTATCGCGTACTATTATTTAAATAGGTCGAGAGCATCTGAAATAGAAGATGATTTTGAGTTTGTTATAGAGGTCTACCCTGGTTCAGAAGAAAAATTCAATATTATATTGGAAAGAGTGAGAAAGGCAAAGAAATTATTGAAATTTTTAAGTTTACGCAGGCAGGTAGAAGTAATTTATGGAATTATGAAAAAAGAAATTCCTAGGTTAGCTGACCCGGATGGGTATTGCGATTTTACGTCCGCGTTTCTTGCAAAATTGTTGGTTGAATTAGGGCATAACAGAATTGAGACGTGTAAAGTTAGAATATTGTGCAGAGATGGGCATTATGAGGACCATATGTTCATCCGCAAGCGGATGTTTGATAATTGTGATAATCTATATATAGACCTAAGGTTAGAACAGTTTGGGGACATCATTGACAGGTTGGATGAACTGTTCCGTTTATCCTCTATTCAGCAGCCTAATCTGAAATCTAACGTTAATATATTAAGCCAAGCCCGGACATTTTTAAGGCATTTAACATTTAGCCACAAGAATGAATACGGGTATACCTTTAAGTATCAATTTGAAACTATAGGTAAAGAAAGGGAATCAACATTTGGGCATTATCTTCCCGCGCGTGCCGGGGGGCTTTTTTACTCCGCGGAGAAACTCATTATTGCAATTGAAACAATTCCAGGAGGGAATGAGATAGCTGTATTTTGCAGTGTCAGGATGATGCAGGAAGGAATAAATGGCATTGAACTGTTAGAGAATATTTTAGGTCTGGATAAATTTTGGGAAGATTGCCGAAGTTCACAAGATGATAGCGGAGTGGATAACGCAAGGAATAAAATTGCTTCAAAATTGGAGAGCTTAAAAATAGATGCCGCTTTTTCCGTGGTGGCTAACGGGGATACCCTTCCGGTTGGCTCCAAAGACGCCTCCCGATTGGTTTCAGAAACGTCCCTACTGGCTCGCAACTCCTCGCCGCTGGTAAATATAGATTCCGAGGAAGTAGAATACCTTTCTGTAGAAGACAAGATATTTAACGAGCGGCCAGATATAATACGTGCCGTAATCAAAGAAGAACAACCTCCTCTATTTGAGGTCCAGATCCATCCAACCAGTATCTGCAATAATAGATGTATAGGGTGCATCGGAGTAGCCATTGATAAAACCCTTAAGAATAATGTTTGTTCTCGCGCATACGTATCACTTTCCCGTAGGCAATTTTCGAAAATCATCCAAGATATAGTAGAATATAATTCCCTCGTAACAGAAATTCCAGGGCAGCATCCTGTCAAGCGCATAATATTTTCCGGGCTTACTGGGGAGCCACTTTGCAACAGACACAGTATTTATGCGATAAAAGAACTCGCTGAAATAGGATCCAGCATTACGCTTTTAACAAATGGAAGACTTCTTAATAATGAAGAAAAGAGGGAAACGGTAATTTCTTCTATCACCGATATTATTATCAGTTTGTACGGGGCTTCGCCGGAGACCTATGAGCTTGTTACGCGGGTAAACAGAAAAGCCTTTAGGCCTCTCATGGAGGATATAAGTAGATTGGTTCAAATTAGGAATGATAAAGGGCTGGGAAGCAAGATAGGAATTGCGTTTTTAGTTGAGCGCGAAAACTATAAAGAAATTATTTCCGTAACAAGGGTGGCCCGCGAATTGGGAGTTGATTTTATAAGATTCAGGGCCATTATGCAGGCTACCGAAAGTATGTTAACCTCCAGCCAGTGGGAAGAATGCGAGAAATCTATGTCTTTAGCCAAGCGCACATTTGAAAGCAATAGTTTTCAGGTTATGATCACTTCTGATGATAAGAAAACATCGTGTAATTTACCGAAAAGTTGTTTAAACTGCGTCGCCTGCCAGATCATGCCGGTAATAGGTCCGGATTTTAAGGTTTACCCCTGCTCCCATCTTAGTTATATTGGCGCGGAAAGCTTCGGGCCTTTTGAGGATGATTCTTTGTTCAATTTAATGTCCGGTGCACGTAAGCAGCAGCTGATTGCCAGGATTACTTCTCAACCTACTGAAATTGTCTGTTCTCCAAGAAGAAGCAGGATAAATTCTTTTTTTGATAGGATAAAGAGTGGTAACATCGCCGCCTCGCCGCTGGCGCAAGGGCGGGGACAGTTCTATCGCAACTTATTGTCAAGCAACGCATTAGGCAGAAACGGTCTTGCGGGCATTTCGCATGTCCGGAAGGAATTTTTGCCTGACTTGGGTATAAGCGCCTCGCCGCTGGCGCAAGAGTCGACTTTAACGGCATCTCCATCATCAATAACAATTACTGGACATACTGGTGATATTGGAGCCACACTATTACGATTTGCCCTAAATAGAAATTTAGCAATACATGTGCTTGCTAGAGAAGAATCCTACCATAAGTCTCTCTCGCTATTCCGTGTAAATGGAGAATCTATAAAGTATCATAGGGGAGGTTTATTATCTATATCGGCAATAAGAGAAATAGTCTATTCTACCGATGAATTATTTTATCATCTCGCCGCAATGGTCAGCCGGGAATTTAGTCCTGAACAAAAAGCCCTGGTGTTAGCAATAAATGGTTTCGGAACAGGGCTGATTGTAAAAGAAATAAAAGACTATAATAGAAATATTAGGTTCATTTACGCGTCCAGTCAGAGAGCCTATCAATTGCTAAATCAAAAAGAGGTGACAAAATTTATCCAAAAAGCCTATGAGAAATTTAGCAATGAAATAGGACCTTTTTTGAAATCCCCGGATGAAGTAGTCAAAGAAAAGATATTGGCAATAAGCCAATCTTTATTAGATGATCTTCCTCGGAGTGTAAATATTTACGATATTTCAAAGTTACTTGGCGAGAAGTTTGCCGAAGACCTTCCTAATATTGCGATAGCTCGCATTAGTAATGTGTATGGGCCGGGGTTTGCAGGAAATAGATTAGTGCGAAGGCTTATCGAAGGCAGGTTTTCTACCAAAGGTACAAAGGTAGTTAATGAAACAAGAGATTATATTTATTCACATGATTTAGTTGAAATATTGTTCAAAATTGGCGCTAGCACTAATTTACCGAGAATTATCGATATTGCAACCGGAGTGCAAGTTACCATCAAACAATTAATTAATATTATATATAAGTATACCCAAGATTGCCTGGGAGTATTAACTCCCGCTGGTACACAAAAGTCTACTTTCAAGCAGAGCGGTGATATTGCCAGGGAAATATTAGGCAGGGACTTTGAGGACTTGGAAAACGGACTGGGAAATACTATAGATGACTATAGATTAAGAGATACATTGAGCTGCGTTCATTCAGATCGCGATATTGCTGTTTTTGATATCGGAGGCGCTTCAGTGCGTACAGAAATAGGCCCTCATAATAGCTTTCTTATTAAAGCGAACGCTTTAGAAACGACAAGATTTACGAATTATTTTACTACAGATATATTTAGTGAAACTAATGACATATTGGCTTCCCTGTGTGAAGGCAGAAGGATCTCAGTTTTCGTTGATGCAGCCATATTTGATTTATATAAAGATGCAATAAGCAGCTATTTAGTAAAACATAATATCGAATTTACTTTGTATTCTTGTGGAGGCGGAGAAAGTAACAAGAACCTGGAATCGGTTTTTTGGATAATTGATACAGCAATGGAAGATGGAAGGGATCGTAAAGCAATTTTTGTGGTAGTGGGGGGCGGTGCATTAATGGATGTTGTAGGGTTAGCGGCTCAGCTTTACAGGAGAAAAATAGATTATATTAGGATTCCTACTACTTTGTTAGGGCTTGTTGATGCAGCGGTTGGCATCAAGGTAGGAGTTAACTATAGGGGGCATAAGAACTTCTTAGGCGGTTTCCATGCTCCTCACGCCGTTATTAGCGATCCATCTTTCCTTAGTACTTTGGACTCAAGACAAATGAGAGCCGGGGTAGCAGAAATAATAAAAATAGCGATAGTTTCCGATAGGGGTCTTTTTGAAGAAATTGAACAATGGGGAAAACAGTTAATTAACAATGAGCCATTTCCTAGGAAAGATGAAATCATCAGGCGGGCAGCTGTTGAATTAATGAAATATCTTCAGCAAGATTTATATGAAAGAGATCTAAGGAGATATCCGGATTTCGGGCATACTTTTGCCCCTCAAATAGAAGATATAAGTAGCTATTCAATATTGCATGGAGAAGCAGTAGGAATAGATATATTACTCTCAAGCCATATTGCGATGGAAAGAGGCATTTTGCCAACTTTTGTTTTTCATCGGATTGTCAATCTGATTAGAGGCTTGGGGTTACCTTTATTTGATGATTCAATTGATTTTGATGGAATATGGAATAGCCTCGAGAGAACTATAGCTCATAAGGGCGGCAGGCTTTTAATGTTAATTCCTAAAGATATCGGCCAAACAATATTTACTAATTCTTTATCCCGAGGTGAAGTTGATAGGGCCCTGGCTTATTTCAAGAAATTACATGAAGGGGAAACTGTTTCTAGCGCAATCGGAACAGCGGGCTGGTTGGTCAGCCGCAGCGCCTCGCCGCTGGCCGAAATTAGAAGTAGAGAATACTGGTTAAATATAGGATTGATAGAATCTATTTTCTATGGGATAGGAGTGATAGTGGGCAGTTCGCGGTATTTGTCCACGGGCAGTAGATTTGTGCCTCTGGACTATATTAGCGACGTGGATGTTAACATTATACTAAACGATAAAGATGCAGATGCAGTATCGATATTTGGTGGTGTTCCGATAAGAATAATATATCCTGCTATTGAAAGAATAAAGAATGATTATGGAGCAGAAATAGAGTGGGAAGATCCCTGTAGACTGGAAATTAAAATTCCTAACAAGTATTCATTTTATTTTCATTTTTTAGACGTTTCCTCTGTTGATCACATAATCAAAAATTGCATTTACGAACAAAAGTGGAATCTTAGTTATTTATATCAGTGGAAGTATACGAATCTTACAGGATTCAATATTATCGTGAAGTGGCTGAAAAGATATCTTTCGATAGAATATTATTTTGGTGATCCGGATAGGTACAGAAATAATCGCGACGCATTCTTAGTTTGCCAAAGCTATGCTGAAATGGATAAGTTGAGAGATAGAATTATCGCATCTGGAGTTGTGGATTATTTTCTAGACAGGGGAGTGCATTGTAAATACAGGTATGTTTATATATATGAGCGCGTCAAAGAATTGCTTTTTTGTGGCCTCAGTGATGGAATGCGCAATGGCGACGAACAAGATGCCCCTGAAACGGTGATGGGTTTATCTAATAAACAGGGAATTTCAGCCGCCGCCTCGCCGCTGGTAGAATATCCATATTTGCGCGACCGTGTGGCAGTTGGAATAAGAAGGATCGCGCATAATGCGATATTTGGGCTAAAACTTGATCCCATTCTTGCATTTTTAAGCGACAAAAGGGATAAGGAAGATCAAGAACTGGTAAGAAGATTTAAATCTCTAAGAACGGATGTTATTAAAAATAGAAACGGAGAAAGAAAATGGATTGAGGAATTTGCTTATATTTACCAAGAAAGAATAAAGTTATTAAGTTTAAAGACCTACAAATTGAGGGAATTTGAATTTTCCCCCATTGAATTATTACGTACAAGTTATGATTTTATCTGCTGCAATTCCCCAAAAGATATCTTAGATACCTATTATATAAAAGAGGCTTTTCAGGCATATCTCATGTATGTGTATAATGAAAGATTTGATTGGAAGGGACGTGGACATGTTAATGCGAATGCAATCGATTTAATTTCTATGCTAATAAACATATTTGATAATGCCGTAGAGGTGACCGGATGGCGAAAAAGGGAAAGCATGGAAAAACATGTTGCTAAGTTTCTTGTCAGCGCTTACTGCGAAGATGATATGTTTGTTATTGAGATTCAAGATAAAGGAGGGGGCATACCTGAAATCAGCTTGGAACGTGGCAAATATGAGGATAAAGGCCTTCGTTATTCGAAAATCTTTGATTACGGGTTCTCAAGGGGTAAAAAAGGAAGCGGCATAGGTTTAGCAGAGGCATTTTTCGTCATCAGTGACCATAAGGGGACAATAGAGATAAAAAATAACCCTGGCGTAGGAGCTGTTTTTGCTATCAAGTTGCCATTGGTAGGGAGTGATTCACCCGAACGCGCCAGTGGAGCCTCGCCGCTGGAGCAGGATGCTATATCGGCTCTTAAATCAGAATTCCTCAAGGTATATAATGTGATCAGCACGCAGGAAATATTGGATTACTTAGAGGAAGATGGTTCTCTTTTTATGCGCTATACAATGGCAGGAGTCTGTGGCAGGGTAGCTTTTTTCCATGAACGTGCAGAAATATGGTATCTCCATACAGTAATGGGGATCACGGCTCCGTATGTTTCGCAGATAAGTGGCAGAGAGTACCTTTATGCTCATGCGTTCGCTATAGACAATGAATTTGACTTAATACAAAAAGAAGCATTTGAACAAGGGTGTCCAATATCCAAAGAGGCATTGGTATTAACCGCGCCTGATGCGTTTATATTCCCCAATGATCCAGATGCAGTAGCAATGTTTAATTTGAGAAATTTCCTCATAGGCGCTTGGTGGGGATGCCTAAACAATATTCCTTCCGACATAGAGGCCGAAGCCGCACTTAATTTTTACCTTGCAGATGAACAAATGTTCACAGTTATAGACGATACGCAATCTGGGTTGCTCAGTAGGGATGAGATAAAACAAGCAAGCCAGAAACTGCTGCGTCAAATCCGATTTTATAAAATAGAAATATCCAGGTTAGTTCAATATAGCAAAGAAGTGAAGTTAGGTAGGGTATTCAGACTAATATCTCTTGCTATTATGAAAAACAATAAACATGAATTAAGAAAAATTCTACAAAGGCTGTCATTTGGTGGCTCATCTCTGATTGCATCTAAAGACAAAACTATCTACATGCAAACAGCTGATTGCAGATTATTGGATACCAACAAGGGCGCCTCGCCGCTGGCGCTTGAAAGCGGGGGTTATAAAGCAATAAGAATCAATGGCAAGGATTATTATCCATTAATCAGTCCTAAAGGCGACCTTGAATTTAGGTTTGATATTTCGGCCATAATAAGAGAAGAGCTGTCATCCATTATAGATGATTTGCAGCAAGACATGATTAAGGAGGATACATCTTTAGATATATTTAAAGCTGGATATTGGCAGACGCGCTATCTCGAATTAGAAGAGCAAGAAATCCAGCTGATAGCCGATAAACTTAGGGAGCTTCTATTATGCGCAAACCGGATTTGCATAGCCGGAATTGAGACCCTTTCATCGTTAGCTAGGCATAAATTTATCTTGGGTATGTTTTTGGGTAATCAGCATTGCGCTGAGCATTCGATTAAGCAGGTTAAGGCACGCCAATTATTTGAAATAATGCAGTCCACAATGAAAAGGCTGGGTATTTCATATCCGGTATATGTCTTTGGGAGCGCGGCTAAATATGGCTTGAGAGAGGGGCATGATATAGATATCGCAATTCCGGAGGAGAGATTTTTTAGGGCGCCGACGATTAACAGATTGATTGAGAATTTAAGAATTGAGCTTTCCGGGTCTTCGTATTGGGGCCCAACCATTAAAGACAGGTTATCTTTAGCGGAGCTGACCGAGAAGAGGCCGGATTTCAATCCATTCCTACACGGTATTATTTATCGAATTTCATCCGATTCTATTACCCCGATACAGGATTATAATGAGCTACATGAAACCATAAGAAATGATACGCATGGCGCTTCGCCCCTGGTGCGCCATAGCGTACAGGAAAAAGTTATAGGTCTAAAAGATTGGCACGGTTTTATTCCCGCATTAAAACAAGAGCTAAATAAACAAGATTACCGTAAGGATTACGTAGTTATTAGGGTTTTTAAGGCAAATAGGATCAAGGTTTTACTTAAGACGGGAACCGACCGCGACCAAACTTCACGTATATGGAATTATTGGGAAGACTTATTGCCATATTCACAAGAGAAAATTAATCCTGAAGAGGTGATATATGCTTATCAATTGGAATTAGATCGTGAGAAATGGGAAAAAATCTACAGCCCGCTGTCTTCCGGATATCTCGACATTTATACTTACATAGAAAATCTACCAGTAACAGCAGCAATAAGTATTTATGAACCAGAAGGGCTCAGAAGATTTCCCGAAGTTGAGTATCAATTTGTTCGACAACCTAGTAACATTTTATTAGGCGTTTTTATACTTGATTATAATGCGGTTTATATACGCGGCGCCTCGCCGCTGGTGGCGGATAGCAGTTCTATCATTGAGAAAAATGAATTCTCTCAGTTTGTCTGGAAAAAAGATACCTCTCGTATAATAGAGGAAGGGAAGTGGGATGAGGGTCGGATAGGTATATATCCCAGTAGAGAGATTATGCATTTGCAGTTATTTGAAGAAGCAACTGAGTTAAGGATGAGTTTGGCAGTAGTCAAAGGTAACGATAGCAAGTGGAAGGCAATATTGCTTTATGTTGAAGATATGGAAGGGGAGCAAATTGAAAGGCAATACGAGTATCTTTATAAAGATAATGAAGCCATGTCTTTTGCTACGCGTTTCTATGAGGAGCGCAGGGAACTACAAATGAGGGTGGATAAATGGTTTTACAGATATTTACGGAAAAACCGGCTTATAAGCGGAGAGTTGAAAAATGGCTTAAAATGGATAATTAGCCGTGGTTTTACTCCTCCCCTTTCTGCCGTGCCGGGTTTATTTGATAGGATCTGCGGTCAGTTTGCGGACAACCTCATGAATTATCTTGAGAATTTGCGTATTGACAAACCTTTGATTTTCCAGAAAATTCCAATGCGTTTATTGAATTCCTATGCTGATAACCGCAATAGTTTAATTGAGCTTTTAGGCTTACTTTTCGGATACCCCGAAGAGTATATCAGTAGATTCCCTAAGCTTTCTGCTATGGGAATTGCTTTTGATGCCCGGGATTCAGGGCTTGAATTGAGCCCATACCAGTTATTTAAGCAGTATTTTGAGGATTTGCTCAGCAAGTATATTAATAATCTGAACTATGACGAAGAAAGAAACCGTCTGGTAATTGACGTGCGATACCCAAAAGAAGGGAGTTTCTTGCTGGTTAAAAAGCCCATAACCGAGGGAATTAAGCATTATCCTCTGCCGGCGGGAAAGAGGGTCGCCATAGTTGAGATCAGTAAGAACGGCCATATGCCGTTTGCCGGTAACTTCATTAAGGCGCTGAGCGAAGAAAACACAATAAGAGTATTTACTCTCGGCTCAAGTAATCCGGGTAGTATTCTTGAAGGGTATGAACCGGATATTATTTTAGCGCCTTATTCCTTAAGTCTTTGCAAACAGATCGGGGATTATCTGTTCGGTAGAAAGGGAGAGCAAATCGTATTTTATTATCCGTCATTAGAGTCATCTCCCGGTTTTAATCTTTGTTTCAGCTTCAATAAGCCTGTCGCTAGAAAAGCAGCCGAGGCAATAAAAACGCACAAAAGCCAGCAGTCGCGCAGGGATTATCAGGGGTTTACCCGTTATGCTATGCAGTTTTGGGCTAATCTAGCCCGCTATTACGGGTTTATCGGGAGGGGGCCAAGGTATGCTAATGCCTTTGCTATAGGACATATCTGTAACGGAATAATTATGTATCCCAATCTTAATAAACGCTATGCGTTTGTTTTCGGCGCAGAAGCGGTTGCGGATGGTTTTATTCCCGTAAGGATAGAAAAAAATACTATTATCAGATATGGTTCTCCGCATGCCGACGATATGGAGATTTCCGGAGCAGGTGTCGTAATCGCAGTTACCAAAACAGGCAAGAGGATATCAAATATAGTGTATAGCAGCGGAGGGGACAAGAGAAGGAGGAAGGAATTGAGCGACGCAACCAGGATATTGTCTCCTCAAAACAGGATAAAAAATAAAATTTTGAGCCTTGAAAAAGAAGCGGAAGAATCGGCTTTTCAAAAACTCTACGAAAACGAGAAAAATTTCCTGGAAAGCAGGATCCGCTCTATACGCGGACAATCGAGGGGAATAATTATTTTTATGCCTCACAGAAACGACAGCCACCGTACGCACAGGAAATTTACTTCGTTATTGGAGCGGGTTTGGACTAATTTGTCTGAGGAATATGGCTTAGATGTCATCGTCGCCTATTATTTTGCCCCTTCAGCCGGAAATTTCAATACTTATTTTCTTTCTCCGCACAATATAGACGCAAACAAGCGAGATAATGGAAAAATAAGCAGAGAGATAAATTTAACAGAACCTTTCAAGCGGGCAACAGCCATAACCGCTCCCGCGCGCTGCGGTCAGTCCGGCAAAGGCAGTCCAGATTGGATGCACTTGCCTTTTGGAGAAGCATTTTATCGGGAATCTTATTACGATGGCAAGTGCGCCTCGCCGCTGGCGCAAAGGGACAGGTGCCTGGTTGGCTTTGCAGGCGGTGTAGCTTCGGCTTTGCAGACGGCGCAGGGATCGCAAGACAGGCTTGAGGGTTTTTTCCCGAAGACATTTAAAAAATTAAACACGGCATTTAATGGTGTGCATGAATTACCGCGTTCAGATAGCTCGTTGAGAGAAGCATTGCTCCGGATAAAAAATTGGGAAAAAGTTAATTTGTTTACAGCATTGAGCTGGTGGTTTTGGATGGGGCTCGCCTCCGTTTATCCTAAGATCGGGATAAATATGCCTGTTGCGATAATTTGCACGTTCGGTTTCTGTGTATTTGGGAGCTTTTCGTTGTCTAACCGTTATTCTCGATTAAGAATTCAACGTTTACTTGGGAAAAAACAAAATAGGAAGAATTCTGGTTCACCTGTTGTTTTGCCGCAGGGCGCCTCGCCGCTG
>SCRK01000007.1 GCA_004298075.1 bacterium
CATGATTATTCTCTTTAAGTCCTCTTTAAAGGCCTTGGCGATGATCCCTACGCGCAGCATTTTTATACCGCCGGCAGTAGAACAAATGCATCCGCCTAAAGCCATGGCGCAAATAAGGCCTACCAAAGCCAGGCTACCCCATTCGCTGATAAACTGCTGGGCATATATAGTCATATAACCTGTAGTAGTATGGGCTGAAATAAGCTGGAAGAACCCTTTACGGAATAAAACGATCGCCTGCGGGTATATCCCCAGCTGATTTAATCCGATGGCCACGATAAAAAATGTGAGCATTATGCTGATAAAAAATGTCCTGCTCTCAATGTTTCTTACCATCTCTTTGCGGTTGCCGATCCATAGTTGATAATGAAAATTGAAATTAAGCGATCCGGCGATCATGATCACTATTGTTACCACCTCAAAGATCAGGCTGTGGTAATAAAGTATATTCTGGGATTGCGGCGCAAATCCCGCGGTGTCAAAACCGGCCATGAATATGCAGGCTCCATGGAAAAAAGCGTTTACGGGCTTTAGCCCGATAGAGATACCGGTTATGCCCAGGCCAATGGTACCGATGATCAAATATATTATGCTGATCAGCCAGATAAACCGGGCGGTATTGATAACGTTGGGAAGGAGTTTTTCATCCCGCCCCTCTCCTACATACATCTTAAAGGCGCCGGATGTGCCTTTAATGAATAGGGAGAGCACAATGATAGCGATGCCCTGGCCGCCGATAAATGGACCCAGGTGCCGCCACAGGTTATGGGTATAGGATAAATGGTCCAGGTCCTGCACCAGGGTTAAGCCGGTAGTGGTAAATCCCGACATGGTCTCAAAACAGCTGTCTAAAAATGAATGGTAATGCCCGCTCAGATAAAGGGGGACCGCGCTTAAAAACATAGCCGCGATCCAGGAGAGGCTTACAACAACCATGCCCTGCATCCAGTTCAGGTCTTTTCCCGTGCGGCATATTTTGACCAGCGACATACCTATGATCACGGATATCGCAACAGCGATGGCAAAATCCATGACAGGGTTTATCTCTTTAAAACATAGCCCGGTTAAAATGGGGATAAACATGGTCAGGGCAAGGCCTAGAATTATTTTACCAAGATAAAAACCGATGATTTTTAGATCTTCGAGGCGGGGCCTAAGGATCATGGCTTAAAAGATAGAGCAAGGCAGAGCAAAAAAGCTGCCAGCATGATAAAAAAAGCGTATAAAACCTCTACGCCGACACCAAATGTGATATTCAAGGCAGGCTTGAATTTCATTTTTTAAAGCTTCCCGGCTAAAAGGCTTAATAGCTGCGGCTCGTTACCGATCAAGGTAAGGGCGATCACATCATCCCCGGGCTTAAGCACCGTATTTCCTTTGGGCAGGATCACTTCCTCCCCGCGGACAATAGAAACCAGCACCGCGTCCTGCGGCAGGGTAATATCTTTTACTTCTTTGTTGATCACCGGGGAATCCCCGGGCAGATCCAGGCGGACTATCGCCAGCTTACCCCGCTTAAAACTCATCAGGTTTACAAAATCGGAGAAGGAAACCTCCTCTTCAATAATTTTAGCGATGATCTTTGTTGAATCAACGGGAACATCGATACCTAACTCGCTAAAGGTATGCTCATTATCGGGATTATTCACCCTTCCGACAGTGCGCTGGATGTTAAATTTTTCCTTGGCCAACTGACAGATGATCAGGTTGTCTTCGTCGTCTCCGGTAACCGCGGCCAGCACATCAGCTCGCTCGATCCCTGCCTCCTCAAGTATATGAGGATCGCAGCCGTCGCCATTAACTACCAAAGCCTCCAACTCCTTGGCGATCTCTTCACAAACTACCCGGTCTTTATCCACGATGCTGACCGTGTGCTTGCCCTGGCAGAGCCTCTTGGCTAAGAAATACCCTACCTTGCCCGCGCCGATAAGCAGAATATACATAACTATCCTTCTTTCAAATGGAACTTTTCCCGGACCTCTTGAAGGCTGGAAACCTTGACTACCCCCATCAGGATATCTTTATTTTTTAAAACGGTGTTGGGTGCCGGTATAATGACCCCCTGCATCCTCCTTAAGGCCGCTACCAAAAAATCCCCGGGAATATTTATATCCTGGATAGTTTTGCCCACCAGGCTATCCTTTACTTCTATTTCAATGACCCCCAGGTCCTTGGATTCGATCAGATAGCTGGAGAATCTGCTTTCAATGATCTTATCGCGAAGCATGGCCGAAAATAGCATTGTCCCGCTGATAATATCCAGGCCAAGGGCGGAATAGATATGGGCGCGCTGCGGGTCATACACCCGGGCAAGCACCTTAGGCACGCGGAAGATCTTTTTAGCCACCTGGGCGCTGATCAAATTGGTGTTGTCGCCGTTAGTCACCGCGCAGAGGGCATCCGCCTTCTCAATGCCTGCCTGCTTTAAGAGCGCTAAATCAAAACCATTGCCTACCATGGTTAAGCCATTAAAGGTATCCCCGAGCCGGCTGAAGGAATCCCGGGACCTATCGATAACCACCACATCATGGCCTTCCCCGGATAAAAGCTTGGCCAGCTCAGCACCCACTCTTCCGCAGCCTATGATAATTACGTACATGGGGAAATCCTTTATTTCTTGATTATCTCAACCAGCTTCTTAAAAGCACCGCTATCTCTTACCGCCAGGTCCGCAAGTATCTTGCGGTCCAGATTGATCTTGGCTTTTTTTAACCCGCTTATGAATGCGCTGTAAGAAATTCCGGCTTGACGAGCTGCCGCGTTGATGCGGACGATCCAAAGCGAACGGAATTCCCGCTTTTTATTCCGGCGGTCGCGATAAGCGTATTTGAGCGCGTGCATCAATACCCTTTTGGCCTGCTGGTATTGCTTGCTGGCGTCCCCCCAGAATCCTTTAGCCTGCTTTAAAACCTTCTTTTTTCTTTTACGCGTTGCTACACTGTGTCTAGCCTTTGCCATTATTTTTCTCCTTTAAAACATTATTCTAACCATAGGGCAGCATGGATTTAACGAATTTCGCTTCCTTCTTGCCGGTAATGGTCTTTCGTTTGCGTAAGGCGCGCAGCCTCTTGGCTTTTTTGCTTGAAGCCAAATGGCTTTTGCCTCCGCCTGAATATTTAACC
>SCRK01000055.1 GCA_004298075.1 bacterium
TCCCTCATAGACAGGCATAATCTCACCAACCTTACCTCCAAAGAGGAGTGGGATAAAACCACCTACTTTAATGCTTACAAAACCTCCTTCCAGCAGGGAGAATACAATATCAAGGAGCCGGTGTATACCCCCACAGGCCAGGTTATACGCAGTTACTTTAGCGGCGGCATCAAGATGGCTGATATGTCACCAGTGACTTTCGAGATCACAGGTTCACCAGTAGGAAATAAGTCTTATCTTGTGCCCATACGCCTTGAAAATGGCGTTTTGCTTGCCGGATCGCCTTTGCAGAATACTGGTTTGAACACCAGCCAGATAGAGCTCCTAAGAAAAGAAGTGGCATCTTATATAATGACGAGACATGATTTAGCAGCGCCAGCAACAGTAGTGTTAAATAGGATATTTCTACGCATAGAGAGTGGCGAACTTAGCCAAGATGATATTGATGTGGGTAAGATTTATGGTCTGTTTAGAGAGCTTGATCACTATCTGAGTGAAGCGGAGTTTGCCGGAAAAGATCCGCAGCGACTTGCAGAAATAATTACCGCGCTGAAAAACACCTGTGAAGAAATGCGATTAAGATTTGCCGGTTTCAAGTCTCCTCAGGATTTACGGGATGATATTAATTACATTCTGGCTATCTTGTCGCCTGAGCCTGAAATCTCCAGCTTAAACCTGGAGGAGAGTTTACGGTGGATAATAGAGAAGTATGAAAAAAAACATGGTTTCCAGGTAAACTTCAGCATTGCTCCTGCCGCCAATAATGCGTATGTCATGGGGAATAAATATCAATTGAGAAGGGTGATCGCCAATCTGTTCTCCAATACAGCTGATGCGGCTAAAGATAAAGGGATCCATGATGTGGTTATTCGGGTGGCGCTGGATGTCAAAGACGGTAAATACAGTATTACCTACCAAGACAACGCCGGAGGCATTCCCGCACATCTGATAGATAGATTGTTTGAGCCGGGAGTAACCAGCAAGAATAAACCATTCTCGGGATATGGCATGGCGATATGCAGGGATATAATAGAAAAAATGGCCGGTACAATCGCGGTTAAAAACGACCCCGGAAAAGCCGCGACTTTTTCTATTGAACTGCCGGTTGCTGCAAGTAGTCCCACTATCTCGAACTCTTCTTCACCAGTATACCTTTCGTCGGAGAAATTAAAGTTGCTCTATAATCGGATGATGGATAATTTGTTAACAAGGTTCCCCGGCCAAAAAGAAGGGCCCAGGGAGCTTACGGAGGAATTCCTTGCCATGGATCATCCTGAAGTAAAGAAAATATTCTCCAGGGTCGATAGTTTGTCGGATGAGGAGATACTGGATAGGGTGGACGCCTTTTTAAGGGGGGAAGGGATTTTGGTTACGGTTCCAGGATGGCTTAAAACCCACACATCGGCATCCGGCTCGGAAAGGCGCCTTACTTTGCGGGAATTATTCCTGCGTCCCACAGCAGGAGATAAGGACCTATATCAGATATTTGTAACGGGATTGGCTTTTTCTTTCGGAGATATTAGGCTATCTTTTGATCGTAACCCGGAAGAGAAGAAAAAGGCCATTGAAGAAAAATACTTAATTATTAAAGCATTAGAGATACTTTCGCGGAAGGCTGATTTAGTGCTGATAAACGAAGCTGACATTGATGAGTTATATGCATACCTTTTGAGTACACCCGTTTCTTCTAAGACTGCGTTGAGCCTGGTATTACTGACGGATGTCTTGGAACCTTTTAATACTCCGCAAAGCCAGAGAAGCTTACGGAATCTTTTGACCCTGATCGATAAACTGCAGGCGCAAGATGAGAGGTGGCGCGATATCTTTTCTTCCGGCGAGTGCAAGATCAGGCTAAACGGCTTAAGGATGGTTGCCGCAGTTGCCGCCGGGGCTTCAGGTATTAATTCCACAAGCAGCTCAGTTATAGCTAAAACCTTACTTTACGTTGAAGATGATGATTTTAGGCGGCTAACAACTAGTCGAGCCTTAAAACGCGCAGGATTTAACGTTATTGAGGCTAGTAACGGCAAAGTTGCGCTTGATATCGTTCAAAAAGGAGATAGTCATATAGACTTAATCATTACAGATATAAGAATGCCTGAAATGGATGGAACAAGGCTGGTTAATGCGTTGGGACACATTAAAAAGTCCGGAGGAGTTATGCCTCCAATAATAATTTACGCGGGATTCCCGACAGAAGCAAAGATTATTCAGGAGCACTTGGATTCGCTGGATATTAGACGATTACCAAAATCTTCCAACGCTGATTTAGTTGAATTTATAAATGAGAGATTCAAAGAAATGGATGAAACTGCCACCTCCAGCCCCGCTGCCGCCGGTTCCGATTCCTTTGAGGTACAGTTAATGGATCATTCAGGGATACATGCAAGATCAGCGCTGTTTATCGCTTTTGCTATAAGAGATGTAATCAAATTCTTTTATCCCGACAATGATGCAGAAATTAGGCTTTCTTTAAAAGATTTTCCTAAAAAAGAAATCCTCTTGACTGCGGATGAAGGCGTTACTCAGGATAATTTAACGCGATTGGATTTAATGGTAATAGCTAAAACTGGCGCGGCATTTATTAGTAATCCTATTTTTAATATTACTATATATGATGCAAATAAAAAGAGACTAGGAAAATGTAAGAAGATTATAAGCGAGGTTTTTCAGCTTAGCGGAAAGTTTATTGGCGCTTCTGAAAATTCAATCTATTGGCTGAGAGACTTTTCTCTTGGATGGCTACCTAAAAGGATGAAGGAGATCTCAGGTGAGGATACTGGCTCTTCGCCCTTAGGCGGGATCGATATGCGCCATCTGGCGAAGAATGCGATTATAGAAAACAGGGACAGTCCCCTTCGGGGACAGTCCCTGTTTTCTTCTGCAGGGCGGTCAGCTTCGGGGACAGACCCTAATGAGCTTCAAGAAATCCAGCGCCTGATCCAGGCAGGCATCATCCCCGCGACCAAGCGGCTTGAGGAGTGCCGGGGCGCCTGCAGCGCCGAAGCCTTGCTTTCCTGCATCGCGGATATTTTAAGAATAGAAGAGGAACGCGTTACGCCGACAGAGGCAGGCCTGAAAAATCTGTTAGCCTCATTGTAATAACCCTTTAAATATTGTATACTTTTGTTATAATGCCTAAAAAGGAGAAAGCCATGGATTTCATCGCCATAAAAAAAGATATCAAGGCTTTGAGCTTTGATTCCCTGCGCACTGACTGCGATAATTTCTTTGAAGGGGTAATAGTCAAGAAAGAGCTGGAGAAATTGAATACGCAGTTAAAAAGTTTTTTGGGGGATCCGGTTTATCCTTCGCAGGGCAGGCTTACCCATGAAGTTAAGGAAACTGTGGACAGCTTCGGCGGCATCATGCCCGGCCAGACGCTTTATTACAAAGATTCAGGGACCAACAGGATTCTGGCTATGCTTTGGCCGTGGCAAGACGGACAGCGCGTCACCGTAAAAATTATCCAGCAATAATTTAATATGAGTTTTACTTACCTGCAAAAAATTCCCACACCTGCGCAAATTTTAGAGCAGATGCCTCTTCCGCCGGCGCTTAAGAAACTTAAACTAAGGCGCGACAGGGAGATCATTGAGGTCTTAAAAGGCAGGGACAATCGTCTCCTGCTGATCATCGGGCCATGTTCGGCCGATGATGAAGACGCGCTTTCGGAATATGTGAGCCGGCTGGCAAAAGTCCAGGATAAGGTCAGGGAGAGGTTGATCCTCATCCCCCGCATTTATACGAATAAACCGCGCACAACCGGAGCCGGCTATAAAGGGATGCTGCATCAGCCCCGCGCCTCCGAGGGGCCGAATATTTATCAAGGGATAAAAGCTATCCGGCGCATGCATCTGAGGGTATTAAGCGAATCCGGCCTGACTGCCGCCGATGAGATGCTCTATCCGGGGAATTACCCTTACCTGGAGGATATCTTAAGCTATGTAACGATAGGGGCGCGCTCCGTGGAAAACCAGGAGCATCGCCTGACAGTCAGCGGCTTGGATATACCGGTCGGGATGAAAAATCCCACCAGC
>SCRK01000008.1 GCA_004298075.1 bacterium
AATATTGACCCCAAGCCTACCCAATTATTGCAATACGGGATCATGGCAGATGCCTACTGCAAGAATATCTTAAATAAGCCCAACCCCAGCGTGGGATTGTTGAATATTGGGGAGGAGGAGAAGAAGGGGACGGAGTTTATACGCGGGACCTATGATCTGCTGGAAAAGGCTAAGGTCAATTTTATCGGAAATGTGGAAGGTAAGGACCTTTTCAGCGGAAAGTGCGATATCATCGTTTGCGACGGATTCGTGGGCAATGTGGCTTTGAAGGTCTCGGAGAGCGCTGCCGAGTCAATGCAGATATTCCTTAAAAGGCATCTCTTAAGCACTTTTTGGGGAAAGTTGGGGCTGATCTTTATGATGCCTTCCCTTAAACGTTTTAAGAAGGAGCTTGATTACGCCGAGTATGGCGGAGCGCTTTTATTGGGGGTTAACGGCGTGGTGATCATCGGCCACGGCCGCTCCAACAAAAAAGCGATAAAGAATGCGATCAGGGTTGCCAAAGAAGAGGTTGAGCGCCAGGTTAATGCCAAGATCCTGGAAGCGTTAAAATAGGAAGGTTAATTGAAAAAAGTAGGGATCATCGGGGTAGGCGAATACCTGCCGGAGAAAATACTTACCAACGCGGATCTGGAAAAGATGGTGGATACCTCCGATGAGTGGATCACTACTCGCACCGGTATAAAAGAACGGCATTTGGCAGCACCGGGTGAGGCTTCTTCGGACCTGGCTTTTAAGGCCAGCGTCCAGGCTTTGAATAATGCCAAGATCAAGCCTGAGGAGCTGGAGCTGATCATCGTGGCGACGATCACCGGGGATATGTCTTTTCCTTCCGTTTCCGCGATCCTCCAAAATAAACTGCAGGCAAAGAAGGCCGTCTGTTTTGATATCTCCGCGGCCTGCGCTGGTTTTGTTTATGGGCTTTCGGTGGCGCAGCAGTTTATATCCTGCGGCACCTATAAGAATGCTTTGGTTATCGGTTCTGAAGTTCTTTCCTCTATTACTGACTGGCAGGACCGCAATACCTGCGTATTGTTCGGCGACGGGGCAGGGGCGGCTGTTCTCTCGGAGGTAAAATCCGGAGGGATCATTTCTACGTATTTGGGATGTGACGGCTCGAAAGCCGGGATATTGAATTTGCCCGCAGGAGGCTCGCGTAATCCGGCAACCCATGAGACAGTGGAAAAACGCATGCATTTCCTGAAAATGCAGGGTAATGAATTATTCAAGATTGCGGTCAACACTATGACTCAAGCCGCCGAAACCGTGTTAAAGCAGGCGGGTCTGACTTTTTCCGATGTTGACCTGATCATTCCGCATCAGGCAAACAGGCGGATCATCATGGCCGTAGCGAAAAAATTAGGCATCCCGGAAGAACGGGTTTATCTTAATATTGAGAGATGCGGGAATATGTCCAGCGCCTCCACAGTTACCGCGCTTTGCGAAGCGGTCCAGGAGGGAAAGGTAAAAAAAGGGGATATTATCCTTTTGGATGCCTTTGGAGCAGGTTTGGTCTGGGGCGCCTGTGTGATAGAGTGGTAGAAAA
This sequence comes from bacterium, assembly GCA_004298075.1. Taxonomy (GTDB): domain Bacteria; phylum Omnitrophota; class Gorgyraeia; order Gygaellales; family Profunditerraquicolaceae; genus UBA6249. The sequence goes on from SCRK01000008.1 coordinate 1,547, forward strand.
GTTTGCTTATCTTTTTGCCGGCCAGGGCAGCCAATATGCGGGAATGGGCAAGGAGCTGTATGAATCCTTCCCGGAAAGTAAGGCGGTCTTTGATAAAGCGGATAAGATCCTGGGTTTTTCCCTCTCCGGGCTTATGTTCAGGGGCGATCCGGAGATGCTTAAGCTTACCATTAACTCCCAGCCGGCAATACTTACAGCCAGCATCGCGGCGTTTGAAGCTTTCAAGGCAAGGAATGATATTAAGCCGGAATTTATGGCTGGTTTAAGCCTGGGTGAATATTCCGCGTTAGTCGCATCCGGCAGCCTTACTTTTGAAGCCGGCATAAAGCTGGTAAGAAAGCGCGC
>SCRK01000056.1 GCA_004298075.1 bacterium
ATGGGTTCGGTTTTCCTGCTGGCATATCTTTTTAAAAGGTCCCCGGATATCTATAATTCCCTCTCCTGCGCCGCTTTGTTTATCCTCTTGATCAATCCGCGGCAGCTTTTTGATATTGGTTTCCAACTGTCTTTTGCCAGTGTAACGGCGATCGTTTATCTTTATCCTAAGCTCCGGGCTATTTCGCGCATCGGGGATCGCGGGAGCAGGATGTTGAGATTTATCTGTGATGGCCTGCTGGTTTCTTTTTCCGCCTGGCTAGGGACAATGGGGATCATTGCTTATAATTTCCGCATTATTTCGCCGGTAACTGTTCTGGCTAATCTCTTGATCGCCCCGCTTGCCGGGCTGATCACCTTATGCGGCTTTACCCTGGTTTTGTGCGGATCATTTTTTCCCTTTTTGGCCGGGCCTGTCAGTACAACCTGCGCTATGCTGGTTACCCTGCTTTTGAATATAAACGCTGCCGCGATCAAACTCCCCTTTGCCTACTTTTACCTTTGACAAAGCCGCCGGGCTGTGCTAAGTTTATATTATTATGAAACGGATAATTTTAGCTTTGTTGATCATTTTTTCCCTTTCGCTTCAGCCGGCTTACTCCTATTGGATCTGGACCCCTAAAAGCGGCAAATGGGTCAATCCCAAGAACCTGCCCAAGGATAATCCCAAGGAGCAGTTTGCTTACGCCAAATCATTTTATGACAATAAGAAGTATGAGGATGCCAAGCGTGAATTCCGCAAGCTGCTTAAAGCCTATCCCAAATCAGCAGAGGCAGCGGAGGGCCAGTATTATCTTGGCCTGACCGAGGAGGAGCAGGGTAAATTATATGAAGCTTATCAGGCTTACCAGGTGGTCATCGATAAATACCCCTTTTCCGAACGCATCCAGGAGGTTATCGAGCGCGAGTATAAGATCGCCGAGAAATTCATGGCCGGGGAAAAGCGTAAAGCCTTAGGGATAACCCTGCCTGTGGATAACCCGGCTATCGAGATATTCGGTAAAGTGGTTGAAAACTCCACTTATGGCCCCTTGGCCCCCATAGCGCAGTATAAATTAGGCCTGGTTTTAAAGGGCCTGTTGCGTTATTACGAGGCGGAGGAGGAGTTTAACAAGGTAGTTTCGCGCTATCCCGACAGCGAATGGGCAGCCGCGGCAAAATTCCAGATCGCCTCATGCCGCGCCAGCCTCTCCAAAGGGCCTGCTTATGACCAGGGGGCGGCGCAGGAGGCAAAGGATAAATTCGAGGAGTTCGTAAAAGAGCATCCTGATGCCGTGCTCTCCATTGATGCCGAAAAGAATATCAGCAGCATCAGGGAGAAGGAAGCGGAGGCCAACTTTAATATCGCCCAGTTCTATGAGAAGCAGAAGGCTTTTGATTCAGCCGGAATATATTATAAGGATATAATGAATAATTATGCGGAGAGCCCCTGGGCTACCCAGGCCGCCGCAAGGTTGCAGATAATGGAGCGTAAAAATGAAAAACATAAATAGGTTTGGTTTCTTGCT
>SCRK01000057.1 GCA_004298075.1 bacterium
ATAGTCGCTACCGCCTGATTTGAAGCCTGCATCAACGCTCCCGGCATAACCTTTTCCCCCTTCATGACTAACTCACCAAAAGCCTCAAAAGTTCCGCTTGAGGTATCGCGGGAAACAACTACGATCTTCCCCGGACTGCCGCCTAACTGCGACCAGTCAGAGACCTTTCCGGTAAATATCTCCCTGACCTGCTTCTTGGAAAGCTTGGATATCGGATTTGAGTTATTTACCACTACCGCTATCCCGTCCATTGCCACGATATGGGCAACCGGGTCCCTGCCGTTGGCTTCCGCCTGCTGGATTTCGGTATCTTTGATCGCCCGCGAGGCATCGGCGATGTCGCAGGTGCCGTCAATAAGGCCGGCAATACCCACGCTTGAGCCGCCTCCGCGTACCGCGATATCCGCCCCCGGATTTTTATCCATAAAAACCTCGGCAGTCTTCTGGGCGATAGGAAGCACGGTCGTAGATCCGGCAAGTACGATCTTCTCGGCGAAACAATTCCCGGCGCTAAGGGCTAAACCGATTACCCCTGCCAGCGTCAATATTACTGATCTTTTCATCTTAAGATCCTCCTTTTAGTGAGCGGGTAACTTAAAACTTCATATTCCAGTCAACCTGGACCAGGGTCTCGGGAGCTTTTGCGCCGATTATGCTCCAGGAACGGTATACGTCAAACCCTATAAATGTATTCTTAGCTAGACCAAATTGTAACTCTATTTCGTGGCTTCTCATGCCGGTTTTGCCGCCGTAACGGTCGGAATCAGGCAAAACATCTAGCACCGCGTCTCTTTCGAGCATGGCATATACGTATTTGACATTCCAATCGCCCCATTTATCGATCTTGCTGTTGCCTAACTTGAAGCCACAGGAGAAACCGGATGCTCCGCTTGAAACAGCCAGGTTATTCACGTATTCGCCGTATAATTTCAAAGACTCAACATCCAATCCAAATGCCTTAAAAGGCTCCTTGATACTAAGCTCTAAGGCGGGATTGATCATCCGGTAATCATCCGCATAAGATGATGTCCCGGCCGTAGTATTCCCGGTGTTGGTGGCGCTTGAATAACTGCTGCTTGTGTGGCCTTTAACGTTTTGAAAGGACTGCAAAGAAAACGCGCCGTTTAATGACAATCTGTCATTAAATTTATAGTTTACCCCTGGTTGGATAAGATAGGCCATAGGAGCGTCATTATCCGAAGAGGTATCCGTATCAACGATCAATGCCCCTGTATTAAGGTAAAGGTTTGTGTTAGGGCCTAAATTCTTATTGAATTGGAGCACCGCTCCTTCAGGAGTGATATCCGTATCCCAGATCAAGTCCGTAGGCTCCCAAAGGGTATCGTTCAAGAGCATCTTTCCGCCTATAAGTTTTAACCAGGGCAATGGGCTGTACTTGGCATAAGCATAATCAAGCACAACAGTCTTTTTGCTATTATATCCACCGAAGGAAATATTCGTGGAGCGCGGGTCTCCTGAACCAGAAGCTATCCCTACTCCCGCAAAAAGCTTTTCGTTGATCTTGCCCTCTAAACCAAGGCGCAAACGCACCCGGCCGATATTCGTATCTTTTGAGGCATCACCAGTCGTCTTCTCAACCTTAGTCTGATACCTTAAGCGCATGTCACCCTTAAGTTTGATATTCTGCACCCAAGCCGGCAAAGAAGCGGATTTTCCTGTGGCAATCTCCTTCTTGACCTGCTCTTGAGTTTCAATCTTGATTTGCTGGGCTTCGGCACCGGTCAAAACCCCCTTATCCACCAACTTTTGCAGCAATAGATCCATCTCTCCTGCCTGTGCCGGCTTTAACCCGGCGGCCATAAAGACAGAACACAAAAACACCCCCGCGGCCAACAGCTTCTTCATTTCACTCCCTCCTTTTTCTGTTTCTTTGATTATTCACGCGTGAATTTAGGCATTTTTTACCAGAAATTCCTTATCCAGGTTGGCGCTTATTTCTTTTACCGCGCTTAACAGGATCAGTAAAGAAAACGGCTTGGTCAAATAACAATCCGCGCCCAGTAAATGGGCATACAGTTTATCCTGCTGGCGGCATTTAGCGCTTACCACCACGATAAATGTCCTTGCCTGCTTGGGGTTCTCTTTGATCTCCCTGCATATATCAAATCCGTCTATGCCCGGAAGCATGATATCCAGGATCACGATATTAAAAACCTCCTCGGCCAGCCTTTTACGGGCATCTGAACCGTCAAAAACCTGCTCTACAACAAACCCCTCCTTACGCAGGTTATAGGCAATGAGGTCGTTTATATCCTTGTCATCTTCAACGATGATCACTCTTTTTTCAGTAGTCATAACGCCCTCCTTGATTATTCGTACTGCGCGTAAAACCTAGCCATCGCCTCGGATTCCTCGGCGATGACCTTGCGCAAGGCAGCGATCATTAAACCTATTAATCTTGAAATCTTATTGATCATGGCTAGAGTATATAAGAGAGGGGTTAAATCCGCTTCAAGGCAAGGTAAAATGTAGGTAAAATTGGAATTGTAGTGCTTATCGGGGGATGGTAAACCAGAATTTGGAGCCGAGGCCTTCGGTGCTCTCAACTCCTACAAAACCGGAGTGCAGTTCGATGATATGCTTAACAATTGAAAGCCCAAGGCCAGTGCCTCCGAGCTCGCGCGAGCGCGCTTTATCCACACGGTAGAAACGTTCAAAAATCCGGGGGATATCCTTAGGGGGTATTCCTGAACCGGAATCTTCAATGATGATCTTTGTTTTATCCGGGAACTGCTCGGAATAAATACGCACAGAACCTTTTTCTTTGTTATATTTGACAGCGTTATTGATAAGATTTGTAAGGACCTGCTCGATCTTGCTCCTGTCGGCAATGACCTCAAGGGCATGCGGTAATTCAGTCTTTATCTCTACCCCCTTCTTCTTTGCCTGGGACCTAAATCCAAGTATGACTTCATCAACGAGGCTGGATAGCGCGAATTTATCTTTTTTAAGTATAATCTCCTTTGACTCAATATGCGAAAGGTCAAGCAGGTCATTGATCAGGGTATTCAACCTCTCCGCGTGGTTATTGATTATCTTAAGGAAGGTAACGCTGTTTTCCTTATCATCAAGCGCCCCCTCAAGCAAGGTCTCCACAAAACCTTTGATAGAGGTAAGCGGGGTTTTCAGCTCATGTGAAACATTAGCCACAAAATCCCGGCGCATGGTCTCCAGCCGCCTTATTTCAGTAATATCATGTATGACTAAAAGGCATCCGTTGACTGCTCCGGATTCGAAAATAGGCGAGGCATTCACCTGAAATACCCTTTGTACCGGCCAGACAAGGCTCAACTCCCGGGAAACAAACTTGCCCTTGTTTAAAACAAGGGCAATTACCTCGGCTATATCATTATTGGGGAATACCTCCAGGAATATCCTGGCAAGCGCATTCTCCCTGGTGGTGTTAAAGATCTTTTCGGCAGTAGGGTTAAGGGAAAGTACCCGCGTATCTTTATCTACCGCGATCACCCCTTCGACCATGCTGTCCAAAATGGCATGAGCCCGGTTGTTCTCGTTTTCCAGAACGCTGATGCGTTCTTTAAGCAGTTCTAAAGCGGAGTTTAATTCGATATTTTTTTTCTTCAGGCCGGAATTAAACAAATTTAGTCCTCTCCCTCAAAGCGATAGCCATAATTCTTCACCGTTATGACGCGCTTGGATTCGCTTTTGAGCTTCTTGCGCAGGGTGCGGATATGCACGTCAACCGTGCGCGTCTGGATCTCCATAGCATGGTCAAAACCCCAGATCGTATCCAACAGATAATCGCGCGACAAAACCCTTCCTTTAGCTTTAAGCAAAGTCCTTAGAAGTTCAAATTCTTTTGCCGTAAGTGTAACCGCCTTATCTTTAACGGTTACGGATATCCTGGCAAAATCTATCCTTAAATCCCCTGCCTGGAATATTTCCGGGAGTTTCTCCTTTTCAGCTGCCCTGCGCAATACCGCTTTTATGCGGGCGATCAGTTCGCGCGGGCTAAAGGGTTTGGTAATATAATCATCCGCCCCTAACTCAAGGCCTACCACTTTATCCGATTCCTGGCTTTTGGCAGTCAGCATAATTATTGGAATAGAAGCGGTTTTGGCCTCCTTCTTTAATGACTTGCATACTTCAAGACCGTCCATACCCGGGAGCATCAGGTCCAATAAAATAAGATCGGGATATTCGCGTACTGCCAGATCCAAAGCATCCTCCCCGTCCCGGGCAGCAATAACCTTAAAACCCTCCTTCTTAAGGTTATATTCCAGCATCTTGATAATGTCCTTCTCATCTTCTACAATTAAAATTTTCTCTCTCATCTTAACCTAGGGACGGTTCTCAACTCAAAGCTGACCTATCCCTCCCCTTGCAAATGTTGACGCATACGCCGCAGATATACTGGTCAACCAGGCGCTGCTTCTGGAACTCCTTTAATTTCTCAAAACATTTAATATGGTCAAACTCTGCCGGGTCATGCTTAATCGCAGCCGCAGGGCATATCTTAACACATAAAGAACAGCTTCCGCAATCTTCTTTTAGCGGCTTATCGGTTTTAAGCGGCATATTGGTCAGCAGAGTAACCAGCCGAAACTGGCTTCCCAGCTGTTTAGTAACCAGAAGATTATTCCTGCCGATCCAGCCTAAACCTGCCAAAACCCCCAATTTCTTATGCGAGAGATGCGCGGTCTGTTTTTCCCAGTCCACGATCTGTGAGGCGGGGATCGCTAAGGCAGAATAACCCTTTTTCTGGATAAAATTGCACAACTTTAAAGCTGCCTGATCCAGGAACATATTTACCGTGCGGTAATGGTGAAAATATAATTTGGTGGGCGACTCTTCTATCTCAGAGAGGGCGCAAGCGCTAAGCATAACCCCCAGGCAAACAGCATTGTCCAGGTTTTGTAAGGTTTTTGGGGCAAGCCGGAATTCATTTTTTATCCTGCTTATATCGGCGACACCGAAAAGATCGATGCCCTGGGCTTGGCTGGATTTCTTTAAGGCTGAATAATTATTATTTCTATCCATTGGCTTTTCTTAGATAAACCATGAGCAGCGATACTGCTGCCGGGGTTATCCCTGAGATGCGCGATGCCTGGCCGAGGTTAAGCGGCTTGAATTTAACCAGCTTCTCCTTTATCTCACGGGATATCCCGCTTAAACCGCTATAATCAAAATCAACGGGCAGCCTTATCTTCTCCAAATGCTTAAATCTCTCCACATCCTTAAGCTGCCTCTGGATGAACCCGGAATATTTTACCTCTATTTCGATCTGCTGCCAAGCGGATTCAGGTATATCCAGCTTTATCTTATGCATCGTTTTCAGGTCTTTAATACCTACCTGAGGCCGCTTCAATAAATTTTCTAACGCCGCCGGCTTTTTCAGGGGAGAGGAATTAAGCCGGATCAATTTATCATTAACCTCTTTCCCCGGATTAACGCGCGTTTTCCTTAGAAAAGCTATCCCCTTTTTAATGCCTTCCTCTTTTTTCCGGGTCCTGCCGTAATCTTTAAGGCTTAATAATCCCAGGTCAAAACCCGTTTTACTCAAACGTAAATCCGCGTTGTCCTCACGGATGATCAGGCGGTACTCCACGCGCGAGGTAAACATGCGGTAGGGCTCTTCTGTCCCCTTAGTGGTAAGATCATCGATCAATACGCCTATATAGCTGCTTGACCGGTCCAAAATAAACGCCTCTTTATTTTTTATACGCAGGGCGGCGTTAATACCGGCGATCAATCCTTGGGCCGCTGCCTCTTCATATCCTGTAGTGCCGTTGATCTGGCCGGCAAGATAAAGGTTTTTAATAAGCTTGGTCTCTAATGTGGGATAAAGCTGGGTAGGCTCAACTACAATATGCTCGATGCCGTAGCCAAAACGGATCACCTTAGATTTTTCCAGCCCCTCGATAGAATGCAGGATATCCAGCTGCACATCCTCGGGCAAACTGGTTGAGATACCATTGGGATAAACCTCGGGGACACCCAGGCCTTCAGGCTCCAGGAATACCTGATGCCGCTCTTTATCCGCGAACTTAACGATTTTATCTTCAATGGACGGGCAATACCTCACCCCGGTTGCCTTGATTATGCCTGCATAAAGTGGGGAACGATCCAGGTTAGCGCGGATGATCTCGTGCGTTTTTTTGTTGGTATAAGTTATGTAACAGGGGGACTGTTTTTGTTTTACGGCCCTGGATGAGAATGAGAACGGCTTAGGGATAGAATCGCCCTCCTGTTTTATCAGTCCGGAAAAATCTATTGTATTCTTATCCAGGCGGGCGCAGGTGCCGGTTTTAAAACGCAAGGTGTTAAAACCTAACTTTTTTAAATTATCCGCCAGCGACACTGCGGCTTTCTCATTGATCCTGCCTGCGCTAAAATGTTCCAGGCCGACATGGATGAGGCCATCCAGGAAAGTCCCGGGACAAATGACTACGCATTTAGAGCGAATATCTCCCTTATCCGTAAGTACACCCGAAACCTTACCATCTTCAACTATTAACTCTTTAACCTCGGCCTCTTTTATCACAAGATTCTTTTGGCGCGCAAGCAGTTTACGCATATAACGGCTGTATTTACGCATATCGATCTGCGCGCGGGATGACTGCACGGCAGCGCCTTTAGAAGAATTGAGGATGCGGAATTGTATGGCGCAGGCGTCGGCAGCACGACCCATCTGGCCGCCTAAGGCGTCAATTTCTTTTACCAGCTGGCCCTTGCCCACTCCGCCGATAGCCGGGTTACAACTCATCCGGCCTATGGAATTGATGTCCAAGGTAAGTATAAGGGTTTTTACCCCCAGGCGGCTACACGCCAAACCCGCCTCGATACCGGCATGCCCGGCTCCGATCACGATCACATCATAATCCATAACAAAAGCCTCGAAAAATTAAAAGAAGGTAGAGGCAGATTAATCTTTGCCCCTACCTTCT
>SCRK01000009.1 GCA_004298075.1 bacterium
CAAAACTTACTTATGTAGTTTTTCTGGTATTCTTAAGCTATTTCATTATTCTCACCCTGAACTATCTCCTTTTTGGCGTAATCGGCCTCTTTGAGAGAAAAACGTGGATGAGAAGAGATGAAGAGGAGGATTACCCTCTTTTTTACTCCTCAACTTTTAATTTGCCGGTGAGTATTATTATCCCGGTCCGTAATGAAGAAGCATGGATAATCGATTCGGTCAAATCAGTCTTAAGGCTTAACTACCCTAAATTTGAGTTGATTATCGTTGATGACGGTTCTACGGATAATACCTTCAAGTCCCTTGATAATTTACTGAACCTTAAGCCGACCGATCTGGTTTACGCCCGTCATTATAAGGGCGGCAGGACTTATGATGTGCTAAAGAGCGCCAAATACCCGAATGTCAACGTGGTACGTAAAGAAGAGGGGCAGAAAAAAGCCGGCGCAGTAAATGCCGGTTTAAATATAGCCAAATATGATTATGTTTGTATTATAGATGCGGATACTGTTGTGGAGCAGGATAGCCTGCTTAAGGTCATGGCCCAGGTAAATAAGGATCCGGAAAGGATAATCGGAGTCGGGAGTTATTTTGGGCTATCAAATGGGCTTAAAATAAAAGACGGGGTGATACTCGAAAAGGCTTTTTCTTTTAACCCGATTATCGCCTATCAGAATCTTGAGTATATACGCTGTTTTTTCGGTTACAGGATAGGGTTAAATAGGTTTAATGCCATGCCTAACGTGGCAGGAGGTTTTGGAGTTTGGCGTAGGGATATTATATATGAATTGGGAGGTTATTCTACAGAATTCACCTGCGAGGACATAGAGTTGACCTTTAGGGCGCATAAGTATATCGTAGAACATAAGGAGAAAGAATATAAGATTATAATGCTTCCCTACTATGCTGCCTGGACAGATGGCCCGGGGAATATCTCTTCTTTGATCAAGCAGCGCGATCGCTGGCAGAGGGTTGTAATCGAAACAATCTGGGGGTATAGGTATATGTTATTTAATCCCAAATATGGCGCGTTTGGTTTCCTGACGTTTCCATATTATGCGTTTTATGAAGTCTTAGGGGTATATTTTGAGGTAATCAGTGTTATTTTTGTAACGATCGGATGGCTATTTAAGGTATTAGACAGCAGGACGTTTGTTGTCTATATTATTTTTATGCTTGCCTGTCAAGCAATTTCGTCGCTGGTTTCTTTGTTTTCTTTTATAAGGACCCAGAAAGTCTTCAGCATAAAATACTCCCTATATCTTTTGTTCTTAAGTTTAACGGAATTCTTGTATTACAGATGGTTAATCTCTATAAGCAAGATCCTTGGAACGATCAAGTATTACCGTAAGGTACGCATTTATGACCAATATGTCAGAGGAAGCCGTTCCTGAAATAACCCGTACTTTTGCCCGATCAATGCTTACCGTTTTGTTTTAATCCCCTTACTATTTTGCAATATAAATGGTATAATTAAATAATAAAGGCAGATTGATGAAGAAAGCCAAATTCATAAGCATACCAGAGAAGCTCGCGGGAATTACCTTTTCCGGTTATTTCCGTTTAGGGCTTATTCTTGCCGGTTTTGTTTGTCTCATGATATTGAGGCAAACTTCAGGAACATTCGGGGTTTCCTTAGGGTATATCTATATTATCCTGATCTCATTAGCCGGATTCTGGTTTGGTCTTAAAGGAGGGATAATATCAGCGGCATTCGCCGGCGCTATATTCCTTATCGAAGTAGCGCTTCATCCATCCTGGCCTGCCAGGGATCTGGTTTTAAAGGGGGCCGCCTTCAGGTTAATGGTTTATCTGGCAAGCGGCTTCATTTTAGGCTATCTTTCCGAATTACAGAAGAAGCTAAGCCGGGAGATAGAATACTCGGCTTACCATGATAAGCTCACCGGCTGCGTAAATTATACCTGGATAGTCGAATTCCTGGAAAAAGAAATCGCCCGCAGCCGCCGTTTTATCAAGGAGTTTTCCATAATCCTGATCGATATAGACCATTTTAAGTCCATAAATGACACCTATGGCCATCTGGTGGGAAACGACGCCCTGGCTGCTTTTGCCAATGTCATAAAGGATAATTTAAGGAGCATGGATATAGTAGGAAGGTATGGAGGGGAGGAGTTTCTGGTTATCCTTCCTGAACTTGGTTCCGGCGGGGCGCTGGCGGTCCTGGAGAGGATCAGGAGAAAGCTTTCCGAGGCCAGGATAACCTCTCGCCATCTAAAAGAAGGAATAAATATTTCTTTGCAATTCAGCGCCGGAATAGCCTCTTTTCCCTATAACGCGAATAACGCCAGGGACCTGATCAAGCTGGCCGATGATGTCCTTTACCAGGCCAAGCAAAAAGGAAGGGACAGGATACTTGTGGAGAGGAGGAGATGCATCAGGCTAAAGCCCGCGAAAGGATTAAAAGTAGAAATGTCCAGGTTGTCCGATAAGGAAAAGTTAAAGATCAAAGATATAGAGAATATATCCGAGCGGGGGATATTGCTTCTCTTCCCCCAGGATGTCCCGGATAAGGAATTTTTATGCCGCATCTCTTTGCCGGGGCAGGAGTTAACCCCGGAATTTACCTGCAAGGTCGCTCATAAGAGCAAGACGGAGGACGGGGTGTACCGTGTCGGCGTTTATTTCGTGGATATCCCTACCTATACCAGGGGGACATTATTCCATTTTGTCCGTGAGGAGGAAAGTTAGGCCGCGGGAAGAATTATAAAAAATCGGGCCGGATCTGGATAGATCCGGCCCTCTCTTTAAGCTTAGGAAAGCTTATATTTTCTTTACGTTAGTTGCCTGGTCGCCTTTGGGGCCCTGGGTAACCTCGAATTCGACTTCATCGCCTTCTGCTAAGGATTTATATCCCTCTCCAGTGATGGCGCTGAAATGCACGAAAACATCCTTGCCATCTTCAGAAGTAACGAAACCGTAACCCTTTTGGTTACTGAACCATTTCACTTTGCCTTTTGCCATTTTCTACTTCTCACCTCCTCCATAAAAAAAGCCGCAAAGCGTAATTATAAGGTGTTGCTGCTTTGCGGTTTATACATGAAACTAATCAATTTCTTTGTTTCTCCTCTAATCTAAGTTACATATTACATATACCACGAATTCGCGCTTTGTCAACCTTTTTTCATTGTTAAAACTTGACAAATTCCTGGGGGGGGGTAAACTATACACCAAGAGGGATAAAATGAGGCGCGGATTTACTTTAATAGAAATAATAATAGTCATAATCATCATAGGCATACTTGCGGCAGTAGGTATTAGCCAATACAGCGCAGTGGTCGAAAAGGCACGCTGGGCCGAAGCAAAAATGGTATTGGGTACCCTTAGGAGTGCACAAATAGCTGTTTATCTTGAGAATGGCGCTTATGTAGCGGCAATATCTGATTTAGGTGTTGACGCACCCACAACTTGCCAATCTTCTTACTATTTTTCCTATGAGTGTCGTCCTAGTGAGGTGCCCCCATACTGTTTTGGTAAACGTTGTGTTTCTGGTGGAAAAACCCCGAACTGGTCGCATCGTTACGATGTGCATTTGTGGTTCAATGGTACTTGGGGTAATAACTGGCCTGATGGTCCATAGTGTTGGGCGTGTATTATGATCTTAAAGGACAATTTTAATTTTATAAATTATCGGTATTAATTTCCTTCTTTCCATGTTATTTGAGCTAAGAAAGAGGGATTTTTTATGCCTGGCAGCGGGTGCCGCAGTGGCAGGACCCGCTGGCATGCTGATGAATATGCCATTCTTCATTAAGATCCCGCAGTTAACTGTTTCACAAAATTCATTAAAAATCTGCTCGCAACTGCGGGATCAATTCGCGCATTGACTTACTCACACTGTCGTGTTCGTAAGTCAAGCGCTCATTGACTATTACCCAGGAATTGGTATAATAACTGGCAAATTGCCGATGTAGCTCAGTTGGTAGAGCAGGACTTTCGTAAAGTCAAGGTCGGTGGTTCGATCCCACTCATCGGCTCTAATTTATGGCTAAAATCCGCGAAGTTCTGAAAAACCGTAACTTTTCCCTTCTTTGGCTGGGCCAGATCATCTCACAGTTAGGGGATAGGCTGGGCCAGATGGCTTTGATCGCCCTTGTTTACCTGCGCGCTCCCGGCTCACCTCTGCAGATAGCCAAAATACTTTCATTTACCATTATTCCCGTATTCCTTATCGGCCCGCTGGCAGGGGTTTATGTGGACCGCTGGGACAGGAGGCGGACAATGTATATCTGCGATTTCCTGCGCAGCCTGTTGGTCCTGGCCATCCCCTTGTTTTTGTTCCACACAAAAAGCCTGCTCCCTACCTACCTGATCATCTTTATTGTTTTTTCCGTCGGCAGGTTCTTTGTGCCGGCTAAATTATCCATTATACCTGATTTAGTGGATAAGAAGGACCTGCTTATCGCCAATTCCCTGGTTAATACAACCGGGATGATCGCCGCGATCCTGGGATTCGGGATAAGCGGAGTGCTTGTGGAATGGCTGGGGGCAAAAAGCGGTTTTTATCTTGATTCTCTGGGATTTTTAGCTTCAGGGACGTTGATCTTCCTGATCTCTAAGAAATTCTTCGCGGCTGTTGATCTTAGAGAGGTAGGCAAGGAGATAGTGGAGGTCATCAGTAAATCCGTATTCCAGGAGATAAAGGAAGGGGTGTTATATTTTATCCGCAAGAAGGATATCCGGTTCACCGCCTCCATTATTTTCGCGCTTTGGTCGGCGTTAGGCGCGGTTTATGTGGTAATTATCGTTTTCGTGCAACAGACATTGCATTCGGCAACCAAGGACTTGGGGCTTTTGGTAATGTTCTTAGGGATCGGCCTCTTCCTGGGTTCTTTGATTTACGGCAAGTTCGGCCAGCGTGTTTCGCATTATAAGATCATATTTTCTTCGTTGGTCTTAAGTGGTATAATGCTTATTATATTCGCTCTGGGTATATACCATTACCCCAATTTCATGCTGGCGGCGCTTCTGGCTTTATGTCTGGGCCTGATCATCGCGCCCATCATGATCGCCTCCAATACCATTATTCATAATGTCAGCGATAATGTGATGATGGGCAAGATCTTCAGCTCCCTGGAAATCGTCATGCACCTGGGTTTTCTTCTATTCATGTTCATCAGCTCGATGCTGGCTGAGAGATTCTCGCATTTATTGATCCTGGTTATCGTGGGTTGTCTGTTAGGCGTCCTGGGTTTAGTGAACCTCTTCTTCAACCGGAAGGCAGCATGGTTAAGTTAGCGGAAAATAAAGATCGTTCGGAACACAAGGCGGTCGAAAGGCTTCCTCTTCCGGCGAAGGTTTATCTTCCTTTAATCCAGCATTTGGGCAAGATTTGTGTCCCGGAGGTAAAAGTTGGCGATCCGGTAACCCTCGGCCGGAAGATCGCCGGTATCCAGGCTAATTTTTCAGCACCCATCCACGCCTCGATATCCGGTAAGGTGCTTGCCATACAGGATTGGCCGCATCCTGTTTTGGGCAGAGCCAAGGCAATTGTCCTTGAAGGGGATGGCCGGGATGATACCGCGGTTTTTGCTTTAAAGAACCGGGAGGAAGTAGATAAGCTTACCCCTGATGATATCAGGAAAATTGTTTTAGACGCGGGAATAGTCGGCATGGGAGGGGCAAGCTTCCCCACTCATATTAAGTTAAATCCCCCTAAGCCGGTGGATACCCTGATCGTTAACGCTGCCGAATGCGAGCCTTACCTGACCGCGGACTCGCGCCTGATGGTCGAGAAAGCCGATGATATATTCAAGGGTATCGCGGTTGTATCCAGGTGCCTGGGCATAAAAGAGGTTTATATCGGGATTGAAGATAATAAGCCCGAAGCGATAAAAATATTCTCTAAGTTCTCCGGGATCAAAGTCAAGATCTTGAAATCGGATTACCCGCAGGGAGGGGAAAAGCAACTGG
>SCRK01000058.1 GCA_004298075.1 bacterium
TTTTACTTCTTTGACAATATCTTCCAGCTGCGCTAAACAACCTATCCCCTCCTTACCGCAGGCAAGCATGCCTTTACGCGGGGGAATAAATCTATAACCGCAAGACTTTAGTTTGCGGATGTTTTCCTGTGTGATCTTATTACTGTACATATTCTCGTTCATTGCCGGTGCGATCAACACTCCTGCCTTGCTTGCGCAAACCATGCAGGTAAGCAGGTCATCGCAAATTCCGGCGGCGACCTTGGCGATAATATTTGCGGTGGCCGGGGCGATCAAGATCAAATCTGCGGCCTGAGCCAAAGATATATGTTCGATCTCCCAGGTATCCGGTTCATCAAATATCCCTCCCCCGTAAACGCGCCTGGCGCTTAGGCTCTGGAAGACGATCGGCTTGATCAGCTCCTGGGCTTCCTTGGTCATGACTACCGTGACCGTAAAGCCGCAATCCTTGAGCCTGCGGATAAGCTCGCATGCCTTATAAATAGCGATGCTGGCAGTCACGCCTAAGACAATATGTTTTCCGGCTTTTTTCATTATTCCTTTGCTTTTATTTTCCTGGCTTCTATCTTACCCTCGGCGATCTCATGCAAGGCGATCGTAGATGGTTTTGCCGTAGAGAACCCCTCCACTAATTTCGGCTGCCCCTCGGCGATCTCCAGCGCCCTTTTGGAAGCCAGGATTACCAGCTTATAGATCGAACCCAAGCTTTTATCTAAAAGTTTCTCCCTGCCCTCATATCCCATTTTCTCCTCCAGTCAAGAAAATCACCGTTAAGAACCGACATGCGTTAGGACGATCTCTTTCAATTCTTTAAGCGCCACCTGCAGGTTATTGTTCAGGATGCAGTAATCAAAATCAGAAGCGGCTGACAACTCCCGGCGCGCAAGCGCCAGGCGCTGAGCCACCTCTTCTTTGTCAATAGATTTGGAACGGCCTTCAATCCGGGCCTTTAGCGTTTCCAGCGAAGGCGGAAGGACAAAAACCGTTACCGTATTTTTCGGGTAGATTTTCTTAAGGATCGCGGCCCCCTTAAGGTCCAGGCAAAAACCGATATGCCCGCCTTTGATAATCCGGGCTTCTACCAGCTCCCTGGGCGTTCCGTAATAATAGCCCAAATACCTCGTCCATTCAAGAATTTTTTTAGCTTTTAGCAGGCGCCTGAATTCATCCCGGGAAACAAAAAAATAATCCTGGCCATCCCTCTCCTGCCAACGCCTGGGCCGGGTAGTAAGAGAACGCGATTTTATAAGCAATTTGTTGATTTCTCTATCCTGGATTAATTTGTTCAGGAGGGTGGTCTTGCCTGAGCCCGAAGGCCCGGAGATAACGAATATTTTTCCCTGCTTCTTTTGTCTTTTGGCGGTTTCCACTACTCGATATTCTGCACTTGTTCGCGGATCTTCTCGATCTGGCTTTTCATCTGTACGGCGCACCCGGAGATAACCAGGTCAAATGACTTGGCTGCCAGGGTGTTGGCCTCGCGCTGCATCTCCTGAGTGATAAAATCCAGCTCTTTGCCTACAGGCCCGCCTTTAATAATCTTCTGCTGAAAATTCTTGATATGAAAATTCAGCCGGTCAACCTCTTCGGAGATATCCGCGCTTTTTAAGAAAGCCAGCCGCTCCTCCTCCGCCTGGATCGTCTTCAGCCTGCTTTTTGAGGCCACCGCAAAACGCCGCTTTATAACAACCAGGTCTTTTTTCAGCAGCCCGCTTCTTTCCCTTAATAAGCCCGCCAGGGCATTGCCTTCCTTGCGCCGTGTCTTTATCAACTCTGCCAGCGCCAATTTAAGCAGGGGCAAAAGGCGTTCCCAGATATGCATACCAGCCGGCTTATTCTCTTTAAGCGAGAGGACCCCGGGCAGGCGGATCAAAGAATCCAAAGTCAAACCATTCTTAATTTTAAATTCATTCTTTACGCTGTTTAACTCACGCAGGTAATTCTTCAACAGCCTGCGGTTCACGAAGATCCCCTGCGCTTCCTCCCCTTTGATATTTACGCTGCAAAAAACCCTTCCCCGCCGGACCTTTGCCTCGATCTCCTTCTTTAGCTTATCCTCCAGGGAAAGCATGCCGTCGGGCAAATGAAAAACACTTTCCAGGAATTTATGGTTGGTGCATCTCAACTCCACGCTGATCCTGCCTATAGAATCAACCTCTGCCTCGCAACTGCCAAAACCGGTCATACTGCTGATCATTTTTACCTCTTTTAAGCCCAGACCCTGCTCCGGGTTTCTTTTAACACTGCATCTTTTGCCGGGTAAAGATCGACGATGATCTCAGAGGGGCCAAACCAAAGCTTGATCTCCCTCTCTGCTTCCGGCTCATTTGATGAAACATGAATTACGTTTTCATAAATACCGGATGTGGTGATCCTTCCATAAGAACCGCGGATAGAAGTGGGGTCGGCCTCCTCGGGGTTAGTTGCGCCGGCTAAATCGCGGCATTTCTTGATCGCGTCCTTTCCCCAATAAACCAAAGCCATGACCTTCTTGCGGTCATGCAACTCACCCTGCAAATACTTTGTTATCTCTTTAAAGAACGGCTTGTCCTTCAAATGCCGGTAATGCTCCTGGGCCAGATCCTGCGATACGCGCACCATTTTCGCGGCGACTATCTCAAGCTTTGTTTCCGACAGTCGCGTGAGAATATTACCGGTGAGCGATTTTTTTAAACCGTCGGGTTTAATAAGTATTAAGACTGCCTGGTTCATTAACTATTTCCTCCTTTAATAACATTTATGATACGCTCAAGGTCCTCCTGCGAATAAAATTCAATGTTGATGTGCCCGCGTTTTTTCCTTTTGCTGATCCTTACCTTGGTGGCCAAAGCATGCTGCAGCTGTTCTTCAAGGATAGCGACAATCGGCTCGCGTGAGCCCGCGCCGATCTTGCGTTTAAAAACTTTTGGCCGGCTGCTTTTGATCAGGCTCTCCAGTTCACGCACAGAAAGCCCCTTAGATATAATATCCTGGGCGAGTGAGCGCTGCCGGTTGGCATCTTCGATCTCAAGCAGGGCGCGGCCATGCGCAAAACTGATCCGGCCTTTTTTCATCTCATCCTGGATCTCATGCGGCAGCTTCAGCAAGCGCAGGGTATTGGTAACGGTGACCCTGGACTTCCCTAAAACCTCGCTTATTTTTTCCTGGGTGACATTGAATTTATCCAGCAGATGCTGGTAGGCATGCGCCTCTTCAATAGGATTCAGCCCCTCCCTTTGAATATTCTCGATTAAAGCCAACTCCAGTGAATCCTGGTCGGTAACATCACGCACTATAATCGGCATCTCTTTTAATCCCAATGAGTTAGCAGCGCGCAACCTTCTTTCTCCCGCGATCAATTCATAATTATCACCTTTGCGCCTGACTAAGAGCGGCTGGATAACCCCTTTTTCCTTTATAGATTGGGCCAGTTCTTCGATGCCCTGTTGATCAAAATCTTCGCGCGGTTGAAAAGGGTTAGGTTTTATCTGCCCAGATTGTACATAAATAATCTCTTCTTTATGCGTTGCGCCCTCTACTGCTTTTTCCGGGATTAAAGCGCTAAGCCCTTTTCCTAAAGCTCTCCTCTCCATCAAGCCTCTCCTTGTGAAATTTGAGGATCAGTGTTTACCGCCAAACCCAGCATCTCCCTGCTTAGCTCCGCGTATTTCTGCGCGCCGAGGGAATCCGCGTCATATAAAGCAATAGGCTTACCAAAACCCGGAGCTTCAGTAAGACGGATATTCCTGGGAATTACGGTATTATAAACTTTGTCTTTAAAATGATTACGCGCTTCCTGGATAACCTCTTTGGTAAGATTGGTGCGAAAATCCGCCATGGTTAATAATACGCCTTCGATTTCCAGGGTGGGATTAAGATTTTCTTTCACAAGTCTAATGGTATTATGGAGTTGCGTTAATCCTTCTAACGCATAATATTCGCATTGCACCGGGATGATCACTGAATCAGCGGCACATAAACCATTAATGGTCAATAAACCCAATGATGGTGGAGAATCTATAATAATAAAATCGTAGTTATCTTTTTCATTTTGCAAGGCTCTTTTTAACCTATATTCGCGGCCCAACGCGCCGACTAATTCCACTTCTGCCCCGGTTAAATCCAGATTAGAAGGAGCGAGCAAAAGATTAGCAACCATCGTCTTCTGTAAAATATCGCCGATGCTCAGCTCTTCCAGTAAAATATGATAGGTGCTTTTCTTAATATCGTGCTTGTTGATCCCTATGCCGCTGGTAGCATTAGCCTGAGGATCCAGGTCAATAAGCATGACCTTCTTGCCGGCCATAGCCAGGGATACGGAGAGATTAATGGATGTGGTGGTTTTACCTACACCACCTTTTTGGTTGCAGACTGCAATTATCTTACCCATTGATATTATTGTTGTTACAAATAGTTCCCCGGGAAACTCTGCCTTCCATTTAAGGTAATTATCTCAAATGCGAAGCAATTGTCAAGTGTTTTCTTTGTTTGGAATTACGGTTACGCGAACCTTAACCGGCTTAGCTCCCGGCATTCCAAAAAGGCCTCTTTTTTCTTCAGATAGCGTCTTGATCTTAACGCACTTACGCGGAAGCTTAAGTATCTGTAGAGCATTGTTAATGGCCTCTTCTACGGTTTTACCTTCAGCTTCTATATATTGATCTTTTTTCATTTCTGGCTGTTAATGCGGAATTGATACGCGAGCATTAATGCGCTATTCATAAACCAATAAAGCACTAATCCTGACGGCATTTGATAAAAAATGACCCCGAACATAATTGGCATTATGATAGACATCATTTTCTGTTGCTGTGCTGCTTCTCCGGTGGCTTTAGCCATGGAGATTTTTTGTTGTACAAACATGCCAATAGCCATAAGAATAGGTAATATATTAATATAATTACCCAAAAATGGTATTGAGTTTTTTAACGTGAGAAAGTGATCTGGAGCAGAAAGGTCTTTGATCCAAAGGAATCTGGCCCCTCTTAACGCGACAGAACGGATCAGCGCCTGATAAAGGGCAAAGAAAATCGGCATCTGCAACAGCAGGGGCAGACAACCTCCTAATGGGTTAACCTTATGCTCTTTATAGAGTTCCATTATTTCTTTATTCAATCTTTGCGGATTATTCTTAAGTTCATTGCGCAAGGCTTCAATCTTGGGCTGCAGTAACTGCATCTCCTTCATTGAGCGCATTTGCTTTAAAGTTAGCGGGAAGAGCGCAAGATAAACTACCAGGCTTAAGATGATTATAGCCAGGCCCCAATTATGCACTATGCTATAAAAGAACCCTAATAATTGCAAAAGAAGTTGGGCAATAAAATCAAAGGTCCCGTAATAAATTATCGCCGACCACTCAGGTTTTATATTATTGATCGTTTTTATATCTTGCGGGCCTAAATAAATATGATATAATTGTCCAATCTGATCGCCTGGCTTTAAATTAATCTCTTTTTCTTGGATTCCAACCTCGGATTCCTGGCCACTGAGTTTTTTAATATAACCACTGCTCGCTGCGGGAACCGGCTCGACAATGGCGCAAAAATATTGATCCCGCAAACCTATGAATTTTACATTTTGGCTGCTGAACTCTTTGCCTGCGCCAAGATGCAAGTTTTTCTCCCCGCCTCCCATAAAAACACCATAATAACGTGACTGGGGATTTTTTGCAGATAGATCGAGCATTCCTAAGGTTAAATGGGATGTTAAAATAAGAGGAGAGGGTGATAAATTACGGGTCTGAATCTTTAACTCTATGGCATAGCTATCTTTAGGGAAAGAAAATTCTTTAAAAATGTGTTTATCCTGATCCTGATAAACAAAAGAAATAGAATCTTTGGTTATCTTGTCCACCTTAAAAGCATTATTTCCGTCGCTGTAAAAACCATCCACTAACGGCAGGCTATGATCTAGATTAACCTTAAAGATCACTTCAGAAATTGCTGCTTTTGCAACGTCAAAAATTATTTCCCGGTTATCCTGTTTAAAGGTTACGAACTCTTTTGCGGTTTCTGCTTGAGGAAGCAAAGCAGCTGGCAGAGCAGTTGAAGATGCCTTGCTGATATTCGATGTATTTGGCTGCGTAACTTGTTTATTTCCAATAGGTTGTGTCTTATTAACTAATGTTAACCAGCTTAACATTATTAAAAGCGATAAAGCAATG
Source organism: bacterium (assembly GCA_004298075.1). GTDB lineage: Bacteria > Omnitrophota > Gorgyraeia > Gygaellales > Profunditerraquicolaceae > UBA6249. Next base: position 6,143 of record SCRK01000058.1, read on the forward strand.
GCAAGTACTAAACGTTTTTCCATAAATTTTATATTAAGGGATCATAACCTGAACGGCCAGAAAACGGATGGCAGCGGGATATTCTTGTCAGACCCTTAAATACTCCTTTAATAATTCCATATTTCGAAATTGCCTGTTTGGTATATTCAGAACAGCCTGGCTCAAAGCGGCAAGTTTCCGGCAGGATAGTTCTTAGATGTTTCTGATATACCGTGATCAACCCCAGCACTATGCCTCTAAACTTCAAACGCAAAGCTTCTTTCTGCCTTTCTTCCGTCGACGAGCCAGGAGATCCCGGCCGGATTTAGTGGCCATTTTGCTGCGGAAACCGTGGCGTTTCTTGCCCACTATGTTTGTAGGCGTTTTTAAATTCTTCTTCATTTTTAAAACTCCTTTTTTACGCAAGCCTTCTTGATTTTGTGAATTGTAACACACATTTTCCAGGCGGTCAAGTTTTTTATTGACGCCCGCGCATATTATTGTATAATAAATGGCGTTTAACTTTTTTGCTTGTAAGGCTTTTACTTTCTGTTATAATTTTATCCACAGACTTATGCAAGCTGTGCATAAACTGTTAATTTTGTTGAGAAGCTATGCTTGAGATTAACCAGCGGTGGGAAGAAGCGCAGGGTGATTTGAAGAGCAAATTTGGGGAGACCATCTTTGCTACCTGGATCGCCCCCTTGAAATTTTCCGCTCAGGACAACCAGAAGATCAACCTAGAGGCGCCGGATCAATTTTTTAAAGATTGGGTTGAGAAACATTATCTCGCTCCTATCGAAGAAACCCTCAGGCGCCGCGGCCTGAATAATCTGTTAGTAACATTAAGCGTGGGCAGCGCGCCAAGCAACCCGGCCATCCCGGAGAAGGCGGCGGAATTGAATATCAAGGCCGGCCAGGCCCCGGGATATGTTAATCTTAACTCGCGCTATACCTTCGAGAATTTTGTCGTGGGCTCGGGAAACCGCCACGCTCACGCTTATTCACTGGCAGTGGCAAATGCCCCGGCTAAAACATATAATCCGCTCTTCATCTACGGAGGGGTCGGCCTGGGTAAAACCCACCTGATCCAGGCGATCTGCCACCATATCAAAAATTCTGCTCCGGGCGGGATAAAAATATGTTATATATCCAGCGAAAAATTTACCAATGAGCTGATCGACGCCATACAGCATCATTCCACCGCCGGCTTCCGTCAAAAATACCGCAATGTAGATGTCCTGGTTATCGATGATATCCATTTTATTGCCGGCAAGGAATCTACCCAGGAGGAATTTTTCCACACTTTTAATACTCTTTACGACGCGCATAAGCAGATCGTTTTCTCATCAGACCGGCCTCCCAAGGAGATCGCCAATTTACAGGAACGCCTGGTGTCGCGCTTCGGCTGGGGGCTTACCACGGATATCCAGCCCCCGGACCTGGAGACGCGCGTGGCCATTCTCAAGAAAAAGATCGAGCGCGAGCCGGTAAGCGTCCCGGATGACGTGATCTTTTTTATCGCCCAGCTGATCAAAACCAATATCCGCGAATTGGAGGGGGCGCTGATCAGAACCATTGCCTATTCTCTATTGGAAGAGGAACCGGTTACCCTGCAGTTAACCAAAGAGGTGCTCAAGGATCTTTTAAAAGAACCGAAGAAATTAATTACCGTAGATTTTATTCAGCGCTGCGTGGTAGAGGAGTTCAGCGTTACCTTGCAAGACCTTAAAACCAAACGCCGCAACAAACAAGTGGTGCTGCCAAGGCAGATCGCCATGTATTTGAGCAGGGAGTTGACAGATCTCTCTCTTCCTGAGATCGGGGAGGCTTTTGGAGGCAAGGACCACACCACTGTATTGCATTCTTATAACAAAATTAAGGAGGACATGCGGCATAACCCTGAATTAAAAGAACGCATGGAAAAAGTTATCCAGGTTATTAAACAATGATCCACCGGTTATTAAAGGGATAGTTTGGTTTTAATTGCCATATAATCCAAAGGGATATGAAGTTTTCAACAGAAACCTAAGTCCTTTATTACTATTACGATATTAAGTTTTTAAATATATATTAATAGAAGGAGCTAAAAATGAGGTTTAAAGTAGAGAAAAACATCTTGATTAACGCGATCCAAACCGTGCAAAATGTTATTAGCACAAAATCCACCCTACCTATACTCTCCAACATACTAATAGAAACCCAGCAAAAAGGAATAAGCCTGACCTCTACGGATTTAGATATAGGAATAACCTGTGTAATACCTGTGGATGTCCAGGAACCCGGAAAGATCACGATACCAGCCAAAAGGTTTAGTGATATTATTAAAGAATTTCCTTTGGAGACAGTTAATATAACTACCAAAAAAAACAATCTTATGGTCATTGATTCGGATATGTGCCAGTTTAAAATTATGGGATTGGGAGGGGAGGAGTTTCCGAAGCTGCCCGAGTTTAAGGATAAAAAAGCAATTAAACTTGAGCAAGCCACCCTAAAAAATATGCTCTCTTTGACCTCTTTTGCCGTATCTTTGGATGAAACCCGCTATATTTTGAACGGCACCCTTTTTAAGATCCACGCGGGCCTGCTCACCCTGGTCTCTACGGACGGGAAAAGGCTGGCCGTTGCCGAGAGAAAACTGGGCGGAGATGTAGAGGGTGATTTACAGATGATCGTTCCCATAAAAACGATCCATGAATTAAACCGTAATTTAAGGGATGAGGGAGAGTTATCTGTGATCGTGGGGAGCAATCAGGCGCTTTTTGATTTGGGGGGAGTGGTGTTGATTTCGCGTTTGATCGAAGGGGAGTTTCCTGATTATAAACAAGTTGTGCCGCCGGCATCTGAAAATAAGCTCAAGGTTAGCCGCAGCCAATTTTTACTGGCGGTGAAAAGGGCCGCGCTTCTGGCAACACCGGATTACCAGGGGGTGAAGCTGGAGGTTTTTAAAAACAAATTGGTTATCTCCAAATCCACTCCTGATGTGGGTGAATCCCGGGAAGAGTTAGCCGTGGAATACCAGGGCAAGGAGCTGATGATCGGTTTTAACCCCGCGTATTTAATTGATATTTTGAAAAACCTGAACGAGGAAACAATTAATCTGGAATTGACGGATAGCGAGAAACCCGGAGTGATCCGGATCAGCGGGTATATTTATATAGTTTTGCCGATGCGTCTTAATTAAAAGTATGGAGCACCTGAAGAGTACGGTAGAGGCTCTTATGGCGGGGCTGTCCGGGAAAAATACCGGCACTTCGGCAGACAACCCCGAGCAATGGCTAAAAAAAGCCTTGACAAAAAAAGAGTTGCGGCATATAAAAGTTAAATATTTCAGAAAGGGCATCCTGGGTTTAAGCGTAGATTCTTCCGCCTGGCTGTATATTTTAAGCCTGCAAAAAGAGGCGCTGTTGAATAAATTGAAACAAGAAAGTCCCGGGTTAAAAAACATAAATTTACGCATCGGGGAGATAGAGTGAAAAAGCAAAAAGAACGCATGAAGGAGAATCCTAAGCCTCCCGCGGGGGATAAGGCTTATGACGCCACCAGTATCCAGGTTTTAGAGGGGATAGAAGCGGTCAGGCGCAGGCCGGCAATGTATATCGGGGACACCTCAACCCGGGGTTTGCACCATTTGGTTTATGAGGTTGTCGATAACAGCGTTGATGAAAGCCTGGCCGGGCATTGCAGCGATATCGCTGTCGAGGTGCACGGTGATAACAGCGTTACGGTCATTGATAACGGCCGCGGCATCCCGGTGGATATGCATAAAACCGAGAAGAAGCCGGCGGTGGAGGTTGCTTTAACCACCCTGCATGCCGGCGGTAAATTTGACCACCGTTCTTATAAGGTTTCCGGCGGGTTGCACGGGGTAGGGGTCAGCTGCGTTAACGCGCTTTCCGATTGGCTGGAGGTAGAGGTCAAGCGCGACGGCAAGATCTACCACCAGCGTTATGAACGGGGCAAGACAGTTTCCAAGCTCACGGTTATCGGTAAAAGCAATTCCACCGGCACCAAGATCACTTTTAAACCGGATAAGAGTATTTTTACCAAGACGGATTATTCCTACGATATATTAAGCCAGCGTTTAAGGGAGCTTGCCTTTTTAAATAAAGGCCTGCATATTAAATTAACCGATGAGCGTTCGGATAAGGAATCGGTTTTTGAATTTTCCGGCGGGATCGTTTCATTTGTGGAATATCTCAACAAGAATAAGAATCCTTTGCATAATAAAGTAGTTTATTTTGAGAAATCCCAGGATGACATTAATGTGGAGGTCGCCCTGCAGTATAATGACGGCTATGCCGAGACGATGTTCTCCTTCGCCAACAATATTAACACCATTGAAGGAGGCACGCATCTGTCCGGCTTTAAATCCGCGCTTACCCGGGCGATAAACCAGTACGCCAAATCCAAGAATTTGCTTAAAGATGATATCGCTATTACCGGAGATGATGTGCGCGAAGGCCTCACCGCGGTGATCAGCGTAAAGGTCCCGAATCCGCAATTTGAAGGGCAAACTAAAACCAAGCTGGGAAATTCCGAGGTCGAAGGGCTGGTGGCTTCATCCAGCCTTGAAGCGCTTTCAAGTTATTTTGAAGAGAATCCTTCCATCGGCAATAAGATCATTGAGAAGGTAATTGTCGCATCGCGCGCCCGCGAGGCCGCGCGTAAGGCCCGCGAGCTGACCCGCAGAAAAGGCGCTTTGGAAGGGGCGGGGCTGCCGGGAAAATTAGCGGATTGCTCTGAAAGGGATGCCGCGCTTTGCGAACTTTACATAGTCGAGGGAGATTCGGCCGGCGGCTCGGCCAAACAAGGACGTGACAGGAGATTTCAGGCGATATTACCTATTAAAGGAAAAATTTTGAATGTGGAAAAATCACGCCTGGACAAAATTTTATCCAATGAAGAGATACGCACTATCATTACCGCCTTAGGCACGGGCATTGGGGAAGAGTTTGACCTTTCTAAATTAAGATATCATAAATTAATGCTTATGGCGGATGCGGATATCGACGGTTCGCATATCCGCACCCTGCTTTTGACTTTATTGTACCGCCAGATGCCCAAACTG
>SCRK01000010.1 GCA_004298075.1 bacterium
TCGCCAGGCAGGTTCTCCTTTTTCGGCTCAACCCGCTTAGCTAAATGAAAATCCTGGCGCACATAATAATATTTGCCGAACTGTTTTTCGGTTTCAGTCAGGATCTTCAGGATGTTCTTGTTGCGGTAAACCATCATCTCGATCAATAGAAGCCCGGCCATAGTGCCGTCGCGCTCCGGGATATAACCCTTGACCCCCATGCCGCCTGCCTCTTCTCCTCCGGCGACAATATCTTCCGTCTCCATAAGATCGGAGATGTATTTAAAACCAACCGGGGTTTCATAAAGTTTGATCCCCAGGAATTTGGCGATGTTGTCCATCATAGTCGTGCCGCAGATGGTCTTTACCAGCCCGCCTGACCAATGACGGTCCTGGTTCAAATGCAAAGCGAGCAGCCCCAGGATCTTTTGCGGATGGATAAATACGCCGCCGGGAGCGACAGCCGCGATCCTGTCGGCATCCCCGTCTAAAGCGACCCCTAAGTCAAATTTTTCTTTTTTTACGCGCGCTTTTAACTCCTTCAGGTTCTCCTCAACCGGCTCAGGCCTTCCTCCCCCGAAAGAGGGATTGATGGTGTTGCGCATGAATTCCAGTTTTATATTTGTCCCTTTGAGCACCTGGGCGATAAAACTGTCCCCTGAGCCATACATAGAATCAACCAGGACCTTGAATTTCTTATTCCTGATCTTTTTTAGATCAATATAATTGCGGATGAATTTTACGTAATCTTTGGTGATGTCCACGGTTTTTAACGCTTGAGCCGGCGAGGAATCCTTTACCGGGTTTTTTCCTAAAAGCCCTTCTACCGCTTTGGTTATCCCTTCGCTGGCCCCGCCCCCTGATGAATTTTTGATCTTAAAGCCGTTATACTCCGCCGGGTTATGCGAAGCGGTGATCATGATCCCCATGTCCAGCTTGCGCGACTTGACCGCGAAACTTAATGCCGGGGTAGGGGTGGGCCGGTCGGAAAGGAGCACCTCCATCCCGTTATTTTTTAAGACTATTGCCGCGGCCTCGGCGAATTTTCCGGACATAAAACGCGTGTCGTAGCCGACCGCCACTTTTTTCGGTCCGGCCAGATAATCCGCGACTGCCTGGGCCAGGATCCTGACATTTTCTAAGGTATAAGTATCCGCGATAATCGCCCTCCACCCGTCGGTACCGAACTTGATTTGCGAAACCGTATTGCACATCGCTCTATTCTCCTATCGTAAGCTGTTGATCGCTGTTTTGGTATTTTTCGCCCCGAATATATATGAACCCGCCGCTAAAACGTTTGCTCCCGCGTTCCTTACCAACTTCGCGGTAAAATTATTTATCCCTCCGTCAACCGCGATATCTTTTTTAAATATGGCACGCAGCTGCTTTATTTTCTTCAACGCTCCGGGAATAAATGCCTGGCCGCCAAAGCCCGGATTAACCGACATTACTAAAACAAAATCAACCAGCGGCAAGGCTTTCTTGATCCTGCCTAAAGGAGTAGCCGGATTTAGAGAGATCCCCAGTTTTACCCCGCTCTTCCTTAATCCCCCGGCAATAGCTGCCAGCTCTTTCAAAGTAACTGTCTCGATATGCACGGTGATCATATCGCTTCCGGCATTGACAAAGGCGCCGATATATTTAAACGGCTTCTCGATCATCAAATGCACATCCAGCGGGAGTTTTGTCGACTTACGCAGGTATTTTACGACCACCGGCCCAATGGTAATATTGGGCACAAAGTGGCCGTCCATCACATCAACGTGGATCAAATCCGCTCCCGCGGCCTCGACCTTCTTAAGCTCCGCGGCAAGGCAGCTGAAATCCGCCGACAATATTGAAGGCGCGATCTTTATTTTCATGATCTTCCCCTGTATAATCCCTTTTTGTTGATGTAGCCAAAAATCTTATCCGGGACCAGGTAGCGGAAGGATTTATCATCCCGTACGCACTGGCGGACCTCAAAACCGGAAACATCCACTGCCCGGATAGCTAAAGTCTGGATATAATTCGGTATCTGCTCCAGCGGATATCCCGGCCGGGTAGCTGCCACGAATTTCACCATAGTGATTATCTGGCTTAGATCCTTCCACTCATCCAGATATTTCAGCAGGTCCGAGCCGATAATAAAATAAAGCTCATCCCGCCTAAATTTTCGTTTTAGTTCAGTCAGGGTATCGATTGTGTAGGAACGGCCCTGGCGTTTTATTTCAATGTCGGAAACCGCGAAATATTTATTCCCCCCTATCGCCAATTTTATCATCTTCAGCCGGTCGGAGGCGGGAGCGATATTCAAATCCTCCTTGTGCGGCGGCAGGGAAGTTGGAACGAATATGACCTTATCCAGCTTGAGTTTCTCCCTGGCCTCTTCAGCCAGGATCAAATGGCCGATGTGCACAGGATTAAAAGTCCCGCCTAAAATTCCGATTCTCATACTATCATTCCCTGATCTGGCCGGAACCAAATACCATGAATTTATAGGTAGTCAGCTCTTCAAGGCCCATAGGCCCGCGGGCATGCAGCTTGTCCGTAGAAATACC
>SCRK01000059.1 GCA_004298075.1 bacterium
TATATCGAGACCGGGATCATCGAAGTCGCGCCGCTTGCCTACATGAGGGGCAGGACATTGAATGACGCTTTCATTATACTCGATGAGGCGCAAAACTGCACTGCCGAACAGATGAAGATGTTCCTCACCCGGCTGGGTTTTGATTCCAAAGCGGTAATTACCGGTGACATGACCCAAAGCGACCTGCCCGGGGCCAAGCCCATCGGCCTGCTGCAGGCCCAAGATATACTTAAAGAGATAGCTGGAATAAAATTCATTTACTTCAGCGGTTCCGATGTGGTAAGGCATGCTTTGGTGCAAAGGATAATCGAGGCATATGAAAAAACTACCCGTTAAAAATATACTCGCCCCTTTTGGCTTATGCGCGCTGATCTTCCTTTTCAGCTACTTTATCCGGCTGAACCTGGGGGTGCCTTTCTTCCTGGCCATGCTTTACCTATCCTTTAAGCCCGGATTCGCCAAGATCAGGAACCTCAAGGCCTCAAGCTTAGCCTTTCTCTTTCTGGTTTCTTTTGCCGTCGGCTTTTTTTTGCTCGCTAACAACCTGACTTATTACTGCATACCCGTGGCGATCATTCCCATGATAAGCGCGCTCCTCTTCAATAGCCTTGAGATAACTTATTTCCTGGCCCTGGCTACATCCTTCACGCTGGCATCCTTGACCCCTGAACCCTTTAAAGCCTGGTTTATTTTTATGGTTTCCTCAGTATTCGCGGCCCTCCTTCTAAAGGGGGCACGCAAGCGCACTACGGTAATCTGGGCGGGCGCCATCGCCGGGATCCTGCAGTTGGCCGGTCTTTTACTTTTTGAACATTTCCAGATCATTTCTCCGGAAAGATACTTGATCATTCTAGCCGGGGGGCTGCTCTCCGGGATTATCGCCTTAGGCGTGCTGCCCCTATTCGAATACCTCCTGCAGAACGTGACCAATATCAGCCTGCTGGAGCTGGCGGATTTCCATCACCCGCTCTTGCAGCGCATGATCCTTGAAGCCCCGGGAACCTATCACCACAGCCTGATCGTCGGAAACCTTTCGGATACGGCCTGCGCTACCATTGGGGCAAACGCGCTTTTGGCCAGGATCGGCGCCTATTACCATGATATCGGAAAGCTCCAGAAACCGGAATATTTTATCGAAAACCAGGAAGTAAAAAATAACAAGCATGACACGCTTTCCCCTACAATGAGCAAGCTGATCATTATGAACCATGTCAAAGAGGGGGTAGAGTTGGCCAGGAAATATAAACTGCAGCCTGTGCTTTGGGATTTTATCCGGCAGCATCACGGGAACAGCCTGGTCTATTATTTTTACCGCAGGGCCTTGGAGGACAAGGAAGAGGACCAGGAGGTGGCTGAAGAGGGTTTTCGCTACCCAGGCCCAAAACCGAACACTAAAGAAACAGCCATTGTGCTTTTGGCTGATTCGGTAGAGGCTGCCACGCGCACCTTAAAAGACCCCACGCCGGCTAAGATAGAGGAGGTAGTCCATAAAATAATCAATAATAAGTTTATCGACGGCCAGCTCGATGAGTGCGAGCTGACCTTGAAAGATATAGAAAAGGTATCCGGCGTATTCACCAGGATCTTAAGCGGTATCTACCATAGCCGGGTAAATTACCCGCAGGAAACAAAAGAGTGAAGATAAACATAAATAATCTGCAAAAGAAAATAACCGTCAAACCCGGAAAGATAAAAGAGCTGATCCTTAATATACTCAAAGGTGAAAAAATAAAAGGATCGGGCTATATCAATATCTGCTTTGTGGAGGATCCGCTTATTAAGAAATTTAACGCCAAATTCCTAAAAAACGACAGCTCCACGGATGTCCTGGCCTTTGACCTTAACGACGCTAAGATCGGCAAAGTCCTGCTGGCGGATATAATGATTTCAACCGATACGGCGCTAAATAATGCCCGCGAGTTTAATACCCGGCCGGAAGATGAATTGATGCTCTACATTACCCACGGGGTCCTGCACATATTAGGCTATGATGACCGGGATAAAGCCCAAAAAAAACAGATGCGTAAAAAAGAGTTGGAATATGTCAATAGATAAAGCACGGGGCTTGCTCTTGGTCAGGCGCGATTTCCGGGAAACCTCGGTTATCGCGGAGTTTTACACCGCTGAATTCGGTAAAATTAGCGGACTTTTAAAAGGCATCAGGAGCGATCCTGAAAAATTCGCCTCTAACCTGGAGCCATTCTCCCTCAATGAGATCGTCTTTTACAGGAAAACACATTCACCCCTGCACCTGGTCGCTCAAGCGGACAAGCTGGATAATTTTACCCGTATCCGACAGAGCATTGAAAAAACGTTAATGGCCGGATTTATGATGGAGCTGGTCGCCTCAATAATGCAGCCTGAGGATAAAAATGAGGAGATATTCAACCTGGCGCTGGCATCCTTAAAGGAGATGGAAACAAACTATAATCCGGAAAAGATCACCACGATCTTTAAGATCAAGATGCTCGCTTTATCGGGATTTAAACCGCATTTCGATTCCTGCGTCTCCTGTAATAATAGGATAACCGGACAATCAAAATTCAGCCTCTCTCTGGGAGGACTGCTTTGCCCGGCATGCATGCAAAAAGACCCTGCTGCTCGGGCGATATTCCGCGGGACCATTGCCACGATCCTGCATATTGAAAGGAATGATTTCCGCACCGGGCTTAACCTGGGGATGAACCCCCAGATAAAAAAAGAGCTTGACCTGATCCTCAACGCCTTTTTGAACTTTCACCTGGGCAAGGAATTGAAATCGCAAAAGCTGCTTAATAAAATTGAAGTCGGCGTATGATCGTATAAAATGGAGGCTGTATGAAAATTGTCGTAGTGGGAGCCGGAGCAATGGGATGCCTCTTTTCCGCCTTTTTATCAAGATCAAAGGATGAACTCTGGCTATTGGACAAGGATAAGGACAAAGCCGCCAGGATAAACGAAAACGGGATCTCCCTGGAGGGAGTATCCGGCACCTGGCAGGCAAAGGTAAAAACCACGGCCAATATACAGGATATCGCAAAGTGCGACCTGATACTGCTCTGCGTAAAATCATTCCATACCAAAACCGCGGTCGAACAGATCAAGCCTCTCCTGGGCCAAAATACCAGGATCCTGACCTTGCAGAACGGCATGGGGAACATAGAGATCATCTCCGAGCTGGCCGGCGAGGAAAACGTGATCGGCGGGGTAACCAGCGAAGGGGCAACCCTGCTTGATACCGGAAGGATCCGCCACGCCGGCAGAGGAGAAACCATCATCGGTATGATCGACGGAAAAACCCCGGTTGAGATGCGCGGCATCCGCGAGGTTTTCAACAGGTGCGGTTTTGAGACCAAGATGACCCGGGATATAAAAGGATTGATCTGGTCAAAGTTGATCATTAACGCCGGGATAAACGCGCTTACCGCCATTACCGGTTTACCTAACGGAAGGCTCACCGAATTTGAAGGCACAAAAAGGATCTTGCGGGACGCGGTCACCGAGGCCACGCGTATCGCCAAAAGAAAACGCGTTAAACTCCTCTATGACGACCCGCTGGCAAAGGTAGAGGCAGTTTGCGAAGGCACGGCAGCAAACCTTTCTTCGATGCTTCAGGATGTGTTAAGAAAAAAACGCACGGAGATCGATTATATTAACGGGGTGGTGGTCAGGCTCGGACAGGAATTGGGAATTCCTGTGCCGGCCAATAAATTTTTAGTAGATCTGGTGAAAACTATCGAATCGAGCTACAGTCTCTCCGCAAGATAATGTATAATCCAAAAACGCGAAAATACTTACTGGTGTTATTAGCTATCGGCTGGGGGATAATTCTCGCTTACCAGTTGAAAAAACCCCAAAAGATCTACCATGACAACCGCCTGCTCATGGGCACATTCTGGGAGGTTGTCTCCAGCGACAAAAGGGCAGGCGGGATCGTTTTTTCAGAGGCGAGCCGCATTGAACAACTGCTCAGCAGATATATTGAATCAAGCGAGATATCCCGGCTGAACCGCTTAGGCAGACTAAAGGTAAGCCCGGATACTTTTTACATTATTAAGAGGTCAAAGGAATTCTGGCAGCTGACTAACGGGGCATTTGATATAACGGTAGGCCCCCTGGTTGATCTCTGGGGGTTTAAAAATCAGCAATATTCCCTGCCTACGCAGGGCCAGGTAAAATCGGTTCTAAAGCTTATCGGGGAGGATAAAATTATTTTGCGCGAAAAAGATTCCGTGGTAGAATTCAAAGTTCCCGGGATGCAAATTGACCTTGGGGGGATAGGCAAGGGGTACGCCCTAGATTGCGCGGTCAGCAAACTTAAAGAAAACCATATCAACAGCTGCCTGATCAATGCCGGAGGCCAGGTTTACGCTTTAGGGAATAAATCCGGCCGCCCCTGGAAGATCGGCATTAAAAAAGCGCGCGGGGCCAATCTCTCCGGCAGCTTAGAAATAAAAAATCAATCCCTATCTACCAGCGGCGATTACGAGCAGTTCTTTTCCAAAAACGGGAAACGCTACTCTCACATTTTTGACCCCAAGACCGGCTATCCCGCTTCTTCGGGAATAATTGCCGTAACGGTAGTCGCGCCTTCCGGGACAGATGCCGACGCCCTATCCACATCAGTGTTTATACTGGGAAAACAGGGGGCGGATGAATTAGGAAAGAAATTCCCTGAAGCCAGGTTTTATATTCAGGAAAACGAGGCGAAAAAACAATGATGGAAATCGCGGAAATAATCTCTTTAAAGAACAAACGGAAAATAACCATGCTCACTGCCTATGATTACCCTATCGCGGAGTTGGTGGATAAAGCCGGGATCGACATGGTCCTGGTAGGAGACTCCCTGGCGAACGTTGTCCTGGGGCTTGACTCAACCACCAAGGTCGGGATGACGGAAATGCTGCATCATGCGAAGGCCGTAACCCGCGCGGTGAAACACAGCCTGGTTGTCGGGGATATGCCCTATGATTCCTACCAGGTAAACCCCGATGAATCCGTAAAGAACGCCGCCAGGTTCATTGAAGAGGCAGGCTGCCGGGCAGTAAAATTAGAGTGGTTCGAACGCTGCCTTGAGGTGACCAAACAAATAGTCAACTCCGGCATACCCGTAATGGGGCATATCGGCTTAACCCCGCAGACCGTGGATAAGATCGGTGGGTTTAAGGTACAAGGCAAAGATGCCGAGGCTGCCGGGCGGCTTATCAAACAGGCAATAGATCTGGAGGATGCGGGGTGCTTTGCCATAGTCCTGGAATGCGTCCCTGATAAGATCGCCGAACTTATTACCAGGAAACTAAAGATCCCAACCATCGGCATCGGAGCCGGAGCCCATTGCGACGGACAGGTTCTAGTCATCCATGACATGCTCGGCCTTTTTGCCCGTTATACCCCCAAATTCGTGAAGAAATACGCGGACCTTTCACCGATCATCGCCAAAGCAGTGGAAAATTTTAAGGATGAGGTGATCGAGGGAAAATTCCCTGCCGCCCAACACTCCTTCAGCATCAAAGAAGAGGAGCTTAAGAAAATAGATGGCATCTAAACGCTTCGCTAAATACTTCACCGCTGCAATAGTGCTTGGCCTTTGCGCGGCCTTCATAGTTAAATTCGGCGGGCCGAATATTTTAAGGCAGTATATCTCCTACGGCATCGGCAGTTGTAAGGACATTCCTATCCTGTGCATGCATCCGGATGAGA
>SCRK01000060.1 GCA_004298075.1 bacterium
CCAGCGGTTTTCATTGGGCTCCCTGCCGCGGAATACCGAACCGTCTATCTTAAAGGGCCCGAATATGTATCCTAATGTAGCCACGCCGAATGTGATATGCGTTGAATCCAGCCAATGATGACCCAAGGGTGCTTCGGGATTATCCATCGCCGAAAAACGGTGCATAAATGCAGGCGGCCCCAATGCCGGCTCACCCGGCAGGCCAAAATAACCGAACACCGAACTTTTATCCGAAAGCGGCAGGCTGTAAGTAACAGCCTCCTCCATGAAAAAATCATGCGGGTGCTGGCGGTCTATCAAAGGATGGATCCCATCATAGGTCTCCCCTGTCTGGAACAATAAAGGATAACCGCGCTTACCCATCAGTGGATCAAGGGAGAGCATGCTGCGGAACCCGAATGTCCCTGCTTCAGTCTTGCGGTCAGCCATCAACATGAACATGCTGGTGCTAAAACCTTTATACTTTCCTCTTTTTCCGCCCTGGTGGTCGTATATACCGAATACGTATCCGTGCGCCATAAGATCCCAGCCTGCGGCGTTGAAATGCACACCCTCTATAGGGGATGATTCCGGCTGCCAGCTTGTGCCGCTTGCCTCGCGGGTTTGGACGTAGTCGCCATAAAAAGCCTGCATCGGCATTTCCATCTGCATATGCTCCATCTGCCCGGCTTGAGCCCCTGCCGCCAACGGCAGAAAAATAAATATAAGAAAACTGATCGCTCTTTTCAATTTGCCTCTGCCGGTTTGACAGCGCCGGCCGCGTGCTGCCTGATATGCTTTAACGATTCGATCACCTTGACCGCTTCCTTTCTGGTCAAGGTGTCAATATCGGTTTTACCGTAATACTTATGGACAAAATTATCCAGATGGAGCTGATCCCAATGCAACTGCTGCGCCAGGTATTTAATAAACAATTTCTGCCTGATGGTCAGCCCTTGCGCGTTGAGACGGTAATGCGGGCTGCGCACGAAATAATTCATCAATACCTTGAATTTTTCGTTATCCAGTTCTTTGGCGCTCCTGACACCGGCAGCCTTCTGCAATAAACCTCTGTATTCGGAGTCGCTTAAACCAAGCTCCTTCTTTACTATGTGAATAAGGGCTAATTTCTTCTTATCCATCCCTTAATATCCCCAATACTTCTTCATCGGAGCTCTGGCTAAAATCAAGGTAGAATTGGCCGATCGCTCCCAGATAATCGGGGGCCCTTAATACTATCACTTCATCCGCGTGATCAGCCAACAATTCAACTGCCTCCCTGGCGCCGACAGGAAGGGCCGCAATAAGCTTAGCCGGTTTTTCCTGACGGAGGCTCATAAGCGCTGCCTGCATCGTTGCTCCGGTTGCCGCGCCGTCATCCGTGACAATAACTGTTTTCCCTCTCAAAGGGATCTTCAGCTTAACCTCCCTGAAGCGCCTGATACGCTCTTTGATCTCAAACCATTGCCGCGCCTTCTCTGCTTTTATATAACCTTTATCCGCGCGAACCCGCGAAGCCAGCTCCTGATTAAGAAAGAGCCTGCCGTCTTCGGCAATAGCACCGATGGCCAACTCCGGATTATACGGCGCCCCTAACTTCCGGGAGAGTACGATATCAAGCTGAGCGTTTAAGATACGGGCAACCTCCGCTGCCACAATAACACCGCCGCGCGGAATACCCAGCACCACTGCCTCTTTTCCGGACAAATATTTTAATTCATCGGCAAGGAACCGGCCTGCCTCCTGCCGGTTCCTAAATGATTCGTTGCTGTGTGAAATTACGCGTATGATCTCCGCGCCTCCA
Source organism: bacterium (assembly GCA_004298075.1). GTDB lineage: Bacteria > Omnitrophota > Gorgyraeia > Gygaellales > Profunditerraquicolaceae > UBA6249. The sequence goes on from SCRK01000060.1 coordinate 1,784, forward strand.
TAAACAGGCTAAGCCTGATGAGCTATTTGATCTTTATCTCTTTGGAACCCTGCCATAACCCGTGTATATTACAGTAGCTGGACGCGTAGATCATCCCGGGTTTATCGGTCTTGAAATTCAATACCACTTCGGGATGAGTATATACCGTGCTTGTATCCGGGCCGTTAACAGACTCCCCGTGAGCGGTGAATTCCGCCTTAGCGATCTGGTAAGGGAATTTCTCACCCGCCGGATGAAAAAGGACCGATATCCAACGAATGTGGTGTTCGGTTTTATTGGGATGGGCGATCTCTTTGCCCACGCTTACCGTGATCCTGGAAAACTCGCCCTTGTTCACGGTATCAGATACTTCTATCACCGGGACATGTTTCTCCGTCTTCCAATCCGCGCTTTGGAACAACTCTTTAATATCCGCCATTCCACTGCTCCTTTCTCTTTAGTAGTTCTCGCAAAGAACCTCATAAAAGCTTTGCGGATGCTTACAGGCCGGGCATTCTTTAAGCGCTTCCGTTCCTTCAAAAATATAACCGCAGTTAATACAGTGCCATTTTACCGCCGTCTTCTTCTTGAATACTTCGTTATTGGCTATATTGCTGATCAGTTTTCTGTATCTTGATTCATGGAATTTTTCTACCTTGGATATCTGTTCAAATGACCGCGCCACTTCCGGAAAACCTTCGTCTTTAGCGGTGCTTCCAAAATCCGAATACAAAGTCGTCCACTCCAGGTTCTCCCCGGCTGCCGCCTCCCCAAGGTTGGTCTTCGTATCCTTGATCATCCCGGCGGGATAAGCTGCCGTGATTTCCACATTCCCTCCCTCAAGGTATTTGAAGAATACCTTGGCATGCTCTTTTTCATTTTCCGCGGTCTCGGCAAATATGTTGGCGATCTGTTCATAACCTTCTTTTCTGGCCGCGCCGGCAAAATAAGTATACCTGTTCCTTGCCTGGGATTCTCCCGCAAAAGCAGCTAAAAGATTTTTCTCCGTCTTTGTCCCCTTGATCGACTTGCTCATTTAACCTCCCCCTTGTAAACAGATGCTTTTCGGATCAGGCGCCTTCTTTAGCGCTAGATATTTCCTAATTCTTCAGGATGTTCGGTAAAGTATTCCCCCATTTTCTCCAGGATATCTTCCAGGTTAGTCTTGGGTATGACGCCGGTGATCTCTTTTAGTTTACTTAAATCCGGCACTCTCTTTTTTATATCCTGAAAGTTACTGCCGTAATATTTCCGGTACGGTTCAAAGACTATCCTGGATGAGCTCTTGGTTACGCGCTTTACGGCATGAGCAAGTTCTTTGATCGATATTTCATTCCT
>SCRK01000061.1 GCA_004298075.1 bacterium
TAGGCGATGCATCCCAGAACAAGGTTGTGCGCGGCTGGGGAAAAGAGAAAAAATTTGATTTTAAGCCGCTTACCCATATTGAGCTTTGCCAGAACCTGGATATCATAGATTTCAACCGGGCAACCAAGATAACCGGTTCAAATTTTATCCTTTTTAAGGGCTGGGGCGCGAAACTTGAGCGGGCCCTGATCAATTTTATGCTTGATTTGCATACTAATAAACACGGCTATACCGAGATCTTCCCGCCGTTTTTAGTTAACCGCGCCTCCATGCTCGGCACCGGCCAACTCCCGAAGCTAGAGGAGGATATGTATAAACTTAAAGACGACGACCTTTTTCTTATTCCTACCGCGGAGGTGCCGGTAACCAATATCTTCCGCGATGAGATCCTGGATGAGGATAAACTGCCAATTTATTACACCGCTTATACGGCTTGCTTTCGGAGGGAGGCAGGCTCATACGGCAAGGACACCAAAGGCCTTTTCCGGGTGCATGAATTTGATAAAGTGGAGATGGTGAAATTCGTCAGGCCCGAGGATTCCTATGACGAACTGGAAAAACTGGTTGCCAATGCCGAAGAGGTCCTGCAGTTGTTAGAGCTGCCTTACCGGGTGAAGATGCTTGCCACGCAGGATATAAGCTTTGCCGCCGGAAAATGTTATGACCTTGAGGCATATGCCTCGGGGAGCGATAAATGGCTTGAGGTATCCAGCTGCTCTAACTTTGAGAGCTTTCAGGCCCGCCGGGCAAACATAAGGATGCGCCGTAAAGAAAATAAGAAAGTTGAGTTTATTCACACTCTGAACGGTTCAGGGGTCGCTTTAGCCCGCACCGTCGCGGCAATAATTGAGAACTATCAACAGGAGGACGGCTCGGTATTGCTTCCTAAAGCCCTGCAGCCGTATTTAAATGGCCAAGAAAGAATTACCTGAAAAAAAGCTCCCCAAAGAGAAAAAAGGATTGTCCGCCGATGAGCCGGCCGGTAATTTCGCCGGAGATTTTTCCAGCCGGGTATCCGGTTTGTTCAGTAAATCTTTTAGTGTAATTAAATTTATTTTGGGGGTGCTTCTTTTACCCTTTGTTTTTTCCTCCGCGGTCTCCTTCCTGAATGAATTTAACCTGGTTAACAAAGATCTGCAGGGTATCTTCTGGAACGGGGCGATCTTTTTCCTGGCGCTCTATTTATTTATCTGGGAGCCGGTGTCTATCTATAACAAAGGGCATAAAATACTTGAGATAGTCTTTAGTTTCTTTAAGCCGATGGTCAATGTAGCGCCTTTTCTCCTTCCCATATACACGATTTTGTTCTTTGTAATTTACGGGTTATCGTCGCTGGGGATAAAATCCGGCTGGCTGCTTGAATATACCCTCTTTTTGATCGGTTTCAGCACTGTATTGCACCTGGTGTTTTCAGCCAAGACCATCCGCACCAAGAAGGGGGATTTCTTAAAGGGGAATTATATTTTCGGATTTTCCTTTATTTTTATCCTTAACCTGGCGCTGCTTGCTTTTGGTTTCAGCCTGATTTTCAAGGAATTCTCATTTGTCAATTTCTGCAATATCTCCTTTAGCACAGCCAGGAATATGTTTCACACTGTCTTTAAACAGCTTTTTATGTTTTAGCTTCCTGGTGGGGTGGCTGAGCGGTTGAAAGCGGCGGTCTTGAAAACCGTTGTGGGCGTAAGTCCACCCAGAGTTCGAATCTCTGCCCCACCGAATAATTTCTTGGAGAGTTGGCAGAGCTGGTTGAATGCGGCGGTCTCGAAAACCGTTGTCGTCGTAAGATGACCGGAGGTTCGAATCCTCCACTCTCCGCCAGCAGGGAAAGGGCGTCGCTTCTGATAGGCGACGGAAGGCTCCTTCCGTCGAAAAAATGAGGCGGCGCTCTTTCAAAATAAAGTTCGAACCAATCTTTTCCAGAAATTCTTTCTGGGATTCTAAATTTCCCTCTTCCACAGCGCAATGTCCTGAATTCAATAAGGTTACGAAATCCTTCGCCGGTTCGAACCGATTATAGCCCCCAGCAGCAAAATCCCGCACAGATTCCTGGTATTGTTTCTTTTCGTTGATAAAAGCTTCTTTTTTAGCCTGATATTCCTCAAGCGTCAAATTCCCCTCAAGGTAAACATCAATAAGTTTGTTAATTCTGGCGTCAACTTCCTTAACCTTAGTTTCAAGATTTTGCTGCTGGGGGCGTGATGATTGGACGCTGCCATGCTTGACTTTTTCTAACTGCTCTAAAATTTTATTCGTCCAATCATCACACAAAGAAACTTTTTGAATGATAACTTTGATCTGCGCGGCAAGCTCTTCTTCGCGGACATACTTTTGTGAGCAATTAGTAAGGCGCTTGGTGCAGCGGTAATAAGTATGTCCCTTTTGAATTTCAGCGGTTATTGACCTTCCGCATTCCCCACAGCGCATCAGCCCTCTAAAAATAAATTTAAATTCCTCTTTCTTGGGCTTGCCGCGCCTCAACATAACTTCCTGGCATTTATCAAAAAGTTTCTTTGTGATAATCGGTTCGTGTGTGCCTTCGTACATCTCACCTTTATACCGAAATACGCCGTAATAGAGGGGGTTAGCCAGCATATATTGATAGTCACTGATAGAGAGTGGCTTGTCTTTTCTACCTGTCATACCTAAGGCGTTTATCTTCCGGCGTATTTCGGCGAGAGAATAGTTACCTGTGGAATAGAGCTCAAAAACTTTTTTTATGAAAGGAGCTTTGCCCTCATCCAGAATGATCGCGCGCGTCTTCCTGTCGTTAAGATAGCCAATGGGCGCCCACTGAGGCCAGATTCCCTTGCTGAGTTTTAACCTTATGCCCCGGCGTATGTTTTCAGAAAGGGCATCAATATAGTATTTGCTCTGGCCGAATATGATAGAGAGCATAAATTTACCTTGAGCGTTATTGTCAAAGCGAAGGGTGGGGAAGCGCAAGTCCTGAATAACCTTTTGATCAACAAGGTAAATTATTTTGCCGCCATCAACGCTATTCCTTGCCAATCTATCCGGATGCCAGGCTAAGATTCCTTCGGCAACACCTCGCTCAATCTGCAAAAGCATATCATTGAACAGTGGGCGCCCAGGCTTCTTGGCGGTCTTAGCTTCAATTATTTCCTTAACGACAAAAATGTTCTCTCTTTGAGCATATTCATGGAGTTCCTTAAGCTGCGCTTCAATAGAGAGGACTTGGCGGTCTTCGTCATCAGTGGACTTACGCGCGTAGATAAAATATTGCATAGGGCAAAGCTCCTTTCTCTTAAGAAGAAGGGAAGAGGGAAATTTAGAATCCAGCCTTTTAATTTTGAGCCCCAATTACTCAAAATTCAAAGGCAAAAAGATTGGTGAAGAACTTTATTTTGAAAGAGCGCCGCCTCATTTTTTCGACGGAAGGAGCCTTCCGTCGCCTATCAGAAGCGACGCCCTTTCCCTGCTGGCGGTGTGGGATCCGCTTTGTTCGAACCGAGTTTAATCTTTAGCCGCGCCTGTCGGCGCTCCCACATCTCCCGAGCACCGCTTCGGCCTGCCTTGGGGCAGGCCTTCGCTTGGCGCTCGCTAGGCCGCTCGCTTCCAGCTAATTTTAATGCGTGTGCGGCGCAGCTTGGTGCTGCAGCCGGGTGGGGGCGGCTGCAGCACCAGCGTCCTCACCGACACATTATTATAAGAAAAAGCAAAGGTTTATAAGGGTTCGTCCGCTATGCCGCATTTAGCACCCTAAAAGCTCTCCTTTGCGGCACACTGCGCCTCTTGCGAATAACACTTGGAGAAGCGCTGGCAAAAGGCAAATTTTGGTGCGGTCAAAATTTGCCTTTTATTCAAAGAAAACAATGTCGGTGGCGGAGGAAGGTTTAAGAATTATTCTATTTATCTGGTTTATTGAGTTATACAGAGCCGTTGAAACCATCTCTAGGTAGATATCGTCTATTGAGATAAATCTAGTTGGAGATTTCATAGCCTGGTCAGTTAATTTACTAAGGCTATCCTCGACTAGTCTTAAAGAGTGCAATTCCAGACTGATTTTATCAATGATCTTCAGGCGATTATTATATATTTTTTCCTTTTTCTTTGCCATGCTACCCCCTTCTAACAGTGGGAAAAATAGCTTATTATTTGAGCAATTCAGCCACAAACAATACAACAAATGAAATCAAAGCTATAATTATCCCTGCCGCAATTTGTCGCCCATAGAACTTATAATATCTGTCCATGTTATCCCTTGATTTAATGTAATTAGAGAGCTAAAATAATAACAAATTATAAGCATTAAATTAATATATCTACTAATAATATAATATTAGCAATATAGTGTAAGATTGTCAAGGAGAAAGAATGCTTGCCCAGACTATTAAGGAACTAAGGAAGAAACATAAAATATCTCAGGAAGAGCTTGCAAGACAAGCTGGCATTACTTATAGCACCCTGATTAAGATTGAATCAGGGGCAAATGATAATCCGACAATTAAAACAATTAAGAAGATTGCCACTGCTCTTAAAATTAGCCTTGATGAGCTAGTAAGGGGGTAAATTGGTTAAACAATATATACAAATTAATCAAATTCTGCGAGATATTGTAGGTAAAACTTGGGATGCACATGACGCCCACATGTTTGATGGTGAGATTTATATAATTGGCACTATTAAGACTTATATAGAAGGTGATATAAAGAAACTTCGTCATCTATGGCCCAATGATTTATCAAAAGAACTTTTATGCACATTAGAAAAAATTGTTCAAAAAGCAGATCGCGACACCCTTTCTGAGATTAGGGATCAAATTACTCAAATTGAAGAATTAACCGATGATTATTTCTCTAAACAACCGTCAAATGCAGTTCCAGGCAATATTATCGATTTCTTGCATCCTAAAATAGTAGAGAGCTCCTATACGCAATTTAGAAGCGGTTTATTCCGTGATGCAGTATTTAATGCTTTTGTAGCAGTTTTTGATTTGATACGTGAAAAAACAAAAATAGATAGGGACGGTGCCGATTTAGTGGCAGAGGTTTTTTCATTAGCAAAGCCAAAACTAGTTTTTTCGTCATTGAAAAATGCATCGGGAATAAATGAACAAAAGGGATTTATTCAAATCTTACAAGGAGCTTACCAAGGGATTAGAAATCCAAAAGCCCATTCTTTAGAGACTGATTTAAATGAAGTTAAAACTATTCAATATTTAGTATTTGCTAGTCTCCTTGTGAGAAGAGTTGATGAAGCACGCAAAGTCAAAATAAAGAAGAAATATAAAATTTAAGATTTTTTAGGATGGGTCAAAATTTAATCAATTTAATAACATTTGGCATAGCCGTAGTTGGGGCAATATTAGGGATTATAAATACGGTATATGCTATTGACAAGGATCGAATTAAACTAAGAGTGCGCCCTGTGTTTGGCTATACTGTAGGTGCCCCACATCTAAAGGAAAAATATATTGGCGTTGAGATTATAAATTTGAGCATATTTCCTGTTTCAATAGCTGAAGCCGGTTTTATGCTGGAGAAGACAACTCAAAGGGCGGCAATTTTAAATCCACTTACCCATAAAGGAGTTATATCTTTACCTTATAAGCTTCCTTCAAGAGAAAAAATTACATTATATGCAGATTATGATTATATGATAGATGATCCTTATCTTATAAAATGCGTTTATTGCGCAACTGAGTGTGGTCTGGTAACCAAGGGAAAATCAAAAGCAATAAATCATATAAATGAAGAGAAAATAAAGAAATTAGTGAAGAAAATAGAAAACTCTAATCCTTAAAACATGCATTCAAATACATAATGTTAAATTCCAAGGGAGGTATTTTATATGACTGAAGGTGGATTTTTAGTTAAGTTTGATGGGAGAGAAGTTGTTCGCTGTTATGCGGTAGCTTTTGATTATGACGAGTGGCAATATACGATTAATGAAAAAGAAAAGAAAGATTTGCCAAGAGTAAAAAAGATAAGCATTGAAATAGAATAATAAATAAAGAAGTTTTAAAGCTATTCCTGATTGAGTACATGATGGTTCTGTCATAAAGAAGGTATTGTCAAATAATTTTATAGGGATGAACGATGGGGGTTAGGGGATTAGAGAAATTTAATAAGGTTTTGCGCTTGGGTATCAAGTTTATGAAACAACTTGATGGAAGAAATACTAAAACCCCTTATGAGGAATTTCTGGGAATGTGTTTAAGTGGCAATAATAGAATTTTATCATCAATAAAATTACTTTACATGTTTAATTTTCCCGAAGACGGTACGACCTTATCAAGGAATCTTTTAGAGTTACTTATTGATCTAGAGTATATAAGATTAGATAAAACAAGGGCAGGAGAATTTATTGATTTTACTCATTTTAAAATGGCAAGCATATATCCTAATTCAGAGCCATTTGAATATGGTTCACAATTTAAGAATAAAGTTAGATGGTCTCAAGTACCGTTTGAGAAAATGCTGGAAGATGTTGGTTCTGAAAACCCAGAAGTGGCAAAAGTTTTTAAAGAACTTTATAAGAATTTATGCATGTTTAGTCATCCTTCGGCATTAGGTTTAAGTATGCGACTAGGTTTATGTAAAGGTGATTACGGAAGGCATAAGAAGATGAGAAAGGATTTAAAGAAAATTTTAGGTGACTGCAGCCCAATATTAGCGCTTATGATTTTAGATAGGATTAATAAGGAATTTAACTTAGGAAATGAGAGAGATATAGAACGAATATTCGAATGTCTCCCCTATGAACATACAAAGCTTAGAATGTGTTAAAATGAAAAGATGTCTAATCATTTTTTTAGTAACCCTTGTTGTTTTAGGAATAACGGCAAGGGCTTTTTGTTATCAAGCGGACATAATCGATATTAGTGGGGGTAAATACTTTCCTGCTGTAAACGAGGAAATTGCAAAAGCACAGAAGTCAATAAATGTAGTAATGTTTGCTATGGAATCATCTTTAACAAGGCCGGATTCAAAGCCCAATAAGCTTATAGACGCGCTTATTGGGGCAAAGAATAGAGGAGTAGATGTAGAAGTTATTTTAGATCAAAATGTAGATTTTGTGCAGCGAAGGAATGTAAACGATTGGGAAAACAAAATCAAAAGCACAAGGGCTTATAAACGCCTCAAAGAGGCCGGGATAAAGGTTTATTACGATGAGCCTGCAAGATATACCCACGCTAAAGCCGTCATTATAGATAAGAGAATAGTTATTTTAGGAAGCACAAACTGGACCGAAGCCTCATTTGATAACAATATTGAAACAAGTGTTTTGATTAATTCAACAAAGTTAGCAAATGAAATCCTAACTTACTTAAAGACCATAAAAATAGATACAAAAATAGACGAATATATTGACTCAATTGGGCCATCTATACCTATAAGCTGGGAGTTTATGCAGAATCCAAAGTTTGCGCCCCTTTTGGTGAAAAATCAGGCTGAAAGGGCTTTTGATATTTATTTGTATCTGCTTTGGAAGTTTGACGGAAATCCGCAAGGTAAATTAACGCTCTTTTACGATGACCTTGCCAAATATCTTGGAATTCATGAAGGCTGGGTAATTACAGATTACAGAAGGCAGATTATAAAAGTATTCAGGAAACTAGAGCAGCAATATAAATTTATTAAGTTTGAGCCGCGTTATGCCAAGGAAGCGACAATAACGCTGCTTAATTATATTGAACCCGGTAAAGTTTATGAAATACCCGAAGGGCAATATTTTGATTTTCCCGATGATTATTTTAATCTGGGCTGGAACAAGGAATTGTTTTTAAGGGCTAAATTCTGTTATTTAATAAATCTCGCTAATACCGATATAAGCGATATCAAGCCCTATTGGTCAAAAAGCGTAACAACGATAACCAAGCAATTTGGAGATATAGGTCAGGATGTGATAAGTAAAGGGATGGGGGAGTTAAGGAGAAAGAAACTACTTGAAGTAAGATATGATGAATTGTCCGGCAAAGTTTATGAACAAAGAAGGCCAAAGATGTATAAGCTCTTAAAGCTCTATGACCCAAAAGCCCTAGAATTAAGACTGAAAGGCATAGAAGATAAATATGGTAAAGAGGCATACGCCAAAGCAAGAAGATATACCGAAATAGTCTTTGAAGAAAATAATCCTGAAGTAATAGAGGATATAATCCTAAAGACAAAAGAATATGGAGCAAAAGAAATAAGAAGAGCGTTTGGCGAAGTTGCTCGGAAGAATATAGATAACCCTAAAAGAACCTATCTTTATGTAACAAGAATATTAAAAAGAGCAAATGATTAGGAGGAAAAATGGGGTATGAATGCATAGCAAATAAATTCCAACAATATTTAAGTAAAATTAATAAAATTTCAGAGGACAAATGCTGTATTTGCAACAGGACGTCCGAAGAACTTAAGAAAAATTTCTATGAATATACCAAAAATAATGTTGGAGTTGTAACTGAATCTGATTTGGACGAAATTTTTCTATTAAGTTATAAAACTAATCGTCCTGTATGTTTTGCTTGCTATTATGGAATTAAACAAAATCCAGAACTGATCAGGGGAATTTTAGAAAAGCATGAAAATGAGATATGGGATTAAATTACATAAACTAGAGGATAAGTCCCTAAACTTGAATAGACTTAATCCTAATTTTCTCAAAATCGGCTATGTAATTCTTGCTGCTACGCATAAGCCAGCAATTCAGGCTTTTCAGCGCAAAGCCGGATACGGGGAAAGCGCCAAATGGACTCACGTTGCCGGCAGTATCGGAGGTTATGACACAGTAGAGGCAGCAGTTCCAAGATCAAGAGTAGTTAATCTTCAAAAGGAATATGTGGATAAGGGGATTGAGATTAAGGTTATGCGTAGAAAGTGGCAAGATGAACGCAAGCGCTACAAAATTGCTCTTTGGTGGGCCACGATGAACAACTTGCCTTATGACGCGTTACAGTTCTTTTGGTTTCCTTTATCCATATTCTGTGCTAAAATTGGATTAATTCTGCATAGATTATTCAGCAGTAATAAAAGATTTATCTGTTCTGAATTGATAGCAACGGGATTTTACAAGGAAGGCGATTATCTCTTTAATAAATCGCAACAAGACGTTCTTCCCGCCGACTTTGATAATCCTGTTTTGTTTGAAGAAATAAAAGATATTTGGAGGAAATCATGAAAATAGGAGTTATTATCTCAAGTAACGATGCCGAAACTTGCTGGAATGCACTGCGCTATGCTAATTTTTGCCTCGGCCAAAATGATGAGGTTAAAGTGTTTTTAACCGGCAAGGGTGTTGAGTATCAGAAAATAAGCACGGATAAATTCAACACCATTGAGCAAGCAGAGAAACTTTTGCAGTCCGGCGGTAGAATCCTTGCCTGTGGTACCTGCATCAAGTCCCGAAGTCAAGAAGGCAACGAGATGTGCCCTATTAATACCATGAAGGACATGTATGAGATTATCAAAGAAAGTGATAAGGTCGTAACTTTTTAGCAAGAAATATCAGCCAACTCTTTGTATAGGGAATCTGCCTCCTCGCTCATGCACTAGTTGTGAAACTCGCCCAATAGGAAAGTTTGATTTCCTATAGATACTACTTCAGTTACCCCCTTTTATTTTCTCGTCCTTGCAAAAACATCTTTCTTTTTTGCTCACCTGATCAATTATCTTTATTCAGTCACTCTTCCCCTGAAAGTCCCTCACTTCCCCGAAATTCCGCTTGACAAAATCGGGGGGGGGGGGGTAAACTAGTAACTAGCGCTAGCATGGTCAAACCTTCAACAACTACACAAAAAATAAAAGGCAAGCACCAGATGAACAAAGATTTTATTCCCCAGTCACAATTATCAACCAAATCTTTTACTTTAATTGAACTCATCGTCGTTATCATCATTGTTGGAATACTGGCGGCACTGGGTATAAGTCAATACAGTAAGATGGTGGAAAAAGGAAGGGAGGCCGAAGCAAAGTCCGGCTTAGGGCTAATGCGTACTCTTGTCCGTGAGTATAGGTTAGCCAATGGCTCTATTGCCGGAGCGTCGAATGCTGATGTGGGTGTTGGCCCGAATGCGGATCAACTTCCTGATTCCTGCAAGGCCACGCATTGGTTTCGTTTTCAGTTATTCACCGGAGTTGATAGTTGGGCTGTTGCAGCGTTTCGGTGTATGTCTGGTGGGAAGACCCCGAGCTATCCGGCGGGATATACGGTTGCATTCCAGTCTGATGGAAACGGGGAGAATGAATTCTGGGTATGTGCCAGTTCGTCAGGGTATGGGTGGGCTACTGGAGGCGTGTGTCCTTAACGGACCGTTATGGGGTTGTCTTCATAAGTCATCTGTTATGTTAGGGAGTGTCAAGTTTTATTGCATAATAGACTGTTAACTTTTTAATCCTTTTAACTTCTGTTATTCGTGGAAACCGCAAAAAAATATTGCTCAATCGTTTTTTCGCTTTTGCTTCCGTTTTTCTTTTAATCCCTAAAATATAGTGGCGAATCTTCAATAATTTGCTATCTTCCCTGCTGTTTCTGCTCGTTCAAATCCCTCGCAATTACTTAGCCACGCCCCCCCAGTAGAAAGCTCTATTTGAAAGCTCAGAAAGCCCCTCTCCCATCAGCCCCCACCACACAAATTTTGATTGACAAATACGGGGGGGGTAAACTAATGAAAAAGGGGAAAGAGCAAATGAGGCGTAGTTTCACGCTTATTGAGCTGATCGTAGTCATAATAATTGTTGGAATTCTGGCAGCTATGGGAATTAGTCAATACAGTAAAATGGTAGAAAAGTCACGAGGCGCTGAGGCAAGGATGATTTTAGGAACTATAACTAAGTTTGCATATGAATACTGGATTACAAATGGAACAATAGCTCCGATAACAAATGCGGACGTCAATATCGGCACAACATCAGATTCGATTCCGTCCACTTGTAGGTCATCTTATTATTTTAGTTATGCCATAGGTGCATCAGGTTCAAATCGGATTTCTGCGACCGCGTATAGGTGCACAACAGGAGGTAAAACTCCACAGAGTACTTGTTCGGCAGGGAGTGATTGTGATTTGTGTCTATGGGTGTATATGGATGGGTCAGGGTCTAATGTATGGGATAATTGTTATGGCGGTAAATCAAATTACTAGTACAAAATGAGATTGTGATTATTTTGAAGAATAGTAAGGTAAGATTTATTTTGTCATGTTGAGAAAGGGCAAAAAATAAATCCGATTCCGCCATTCCCACGTTTTATAAATTTTTGCAGGGCAATTCCGTTTACAATAGCTCATGCCACCGTAGTTCATTCCAAAAAATAAGGGGAAAGTTTATCTATTCGTTTATCTCATGAAGCATGTCTTGGCTTATTCTCTAAGTGAGATTCCCGGTAGAGGTAATTCTTATGCGGTTTTCTACCAAATTTTGGTATAATGGGCTTCATTAGAACGGTTGAATTATAACCTTTATCTATGCCTCGGATGTAGTTTGAATTGACCATAGATGCTTCCAAAAAAGGGGTAAAGGTTTACAACTTACAATAGGTCTTATAGATTGGGGGAAGGAGGAATTTAAAATGGAAGAACTAGGGATCATTATTTATATTTTGCGCGAGATCGTTCTTTGGAGTTGCATGCTGACCTTTTTTATGGGCCTGCTTTTGTTGGCCTACCGTAAGTATGATACCATTGAGACAAAGCTCGCCAAAGAGATAGGTGGCATACGCTATAAGATTTTCCCCAAGCTGGAGAGCAATATCTACACTTACCATGATCGGTTCCTTAAAAAGCGCAAGTTGCTCGGTTTGATCTGCATAGCTTACGCATTTATAGCCTTTTTTATCTTAAAACACGGCCCTTCTTCCTAAGCCTATCCTTCAGGCCGTTTGCGCCCTCATTTAACCTTCTATCTAGCTATATTTCTTCTCTCACTACTTTCCCTTTTTTTATCCGTCTTGATCATTCATCTGTAAGCAAAGGATTCTCGCCCTTCTAGAAAGCTCCCTTTAAAGGTTTAGAAATCCCCCCACCCTCCCCCCCGAAATTCCCCTTGACAAAATCGGGGGGGGGGGGGGGGTAAACTAATGAAAAAGGAGTAGGCAATGAAACGCGAGTTTATCTCCACATCAAAATCCCCAATCAAATCTTTTGATAAACCTAAAAATATTCTACCAGAAAAAGAACATGGTTTTACCCTAATTGAACTAATCGTAGTCATAATCATCGTGGGAATCTTGGCTGCTGTGGGTATGACTCAATACTCCAGTATAGTTGAGAAGAGTCGTCTTGCTGAAGCTAAAATACGCTTAGGTACTATGCGCCAGCTTGCCTATGAATATTACCTGAATAATGGCACATTGGTTGGCATACAAAATAGCGACGTAGGGGTGGATAATACCTGTTCATCCACCAGTTTCTATCAGTATTTAGTTGGGGGTGGTTCAACCGTTGTGAACATGTATGCCGTCAGGTGCACCAGCGGGGGAAAAACTCCGAACGCCTCCAGGGGCTACTCTTTCTTCCTCCATTATGGTGCAGACCCAGAAGTAAGCGAGTGGCACTGTTATTGGAATGATGATGGTAATGAGCCATGTTTTGGCTATTCTCGGTGGTGAGGGTAGGTGCCCCCCCCAATCTGCTCTTTAGACTTTAGCTTCTTATAATAACCTCTACGCAAGGCCGCGGCTTCTATCCCAGCTTATCTGATAAACTTACCCCAGAAATTCTGGTATTTATTACTTAACTCTTTCATTTCATTTTCTGCCTACCGTTTTAAAATGACCGATTCTTTTATCTGCCCTCACCAGCTTTTTTAAATCCTTAATTCCTAAAAGCAGAATAGCGAATCTTCAGTGAACTTACTAGGAGTTCCTGTATTAGTTGCCACCCTCAAGCCAGAAACTGCCCTTTTGAAAGCTCCCCACCTACCCTCCCCCCGAAATTCCACTTGACAAAATCGGGGGGGGGGGGGGGGTAAACTAATGAAAAAGGGGAAAGAGCAAATGAGGCGCGGTTTTACGCTTATTGAACTAATTGTCGTCATAATTATTGTTGGAATTCTGGCGGCAGTAGGTATGACTCAATATACCAAAGTGGTGGA
>SCRK01000062.1 GCA_004298075.1 bacterium
CTTTTAGAATTGCCTTTCCCAGCCAGGCGGATCATTAATTTTTTCTTTCCAATAGGATTTTTTGTTTTTTTCTATCTTTCTATCTAAGGGATCTGCGCGGAATAACCGGATCACCAGGGCAAAAGGCGTGAACAGTAAATAAAAAACAGTCAGCATGACCGGTCTTGTAATTACCCATTCTAAAACCAATGCCGACCTCATGCAAATAGAATATGCCGGCTTGATCAAGGTTGGCTTAAACAGCCCGGATAAAAAAAGTATCCCCGCCGAATAAAACCAAATGTGGATCTCCTTATGTTTAAAAAATAGAACGGTGCCTGTCAGAAACAGGGCAATGAACACCCGGAGAGCGAATTTTCTAAGATCCTCCGATGATACATCAATATTTCTCATGGCCTTAATCTAATTCAAAAACCTGCCGGTTATTTACATCCCTAGCTATGGTGCTTTGATCATTTTTATCCGCCAGAAAACAACCCATGATCAGATAATCCATGTCTGTTCTCATAAAACACCTATAGGCATCCTCGGGTGTGCAGACTAAGGGTTCCCCTCTTACATTAAAAGAAGTATTAATTATCAACGGACAACCTGTCTGTTTATAAAAAACACTGATAGTATCATAGAAAAGCGGATTATCCTCTCTTTTGAGGGTCTGAATTCTGGCGGAATAATCAACATGAGTAACAGCCGGGATAGCGGATAACCTCTTATCCTCTCTGACCGGAGCGGTTAAAAGCATATACGGGCTTTCGATACTTAAATCGAACCATTCTGAAGCCCGTTCTTTTAAAACCGCGGGCGCAAAGGGCCTGAAAGACTCGCGAAACTTGATCTTTAAATTTATCCTGGACTGCATGGAAGGATCGCGCGCGTCGGCGATTATGCTTCTGGCGCCTAAGGCGCGCGGCCCAAACTCCAAACTACCCTGGAACCAACCTATGACTTTTCCCTGCGCGATCAACCCTGAAATTGTCTGCGGTAAATCCGAATAGGGCAGCTTTCTGTAAGAAACGCTTTCTTTCATAAGAAAATGCTCTATCTCTTCGTCGCTGAAAGAGGGCCCCAAAAGAGAGGCTTTTTGTTGGTCGTTTTTATTATCGGCTTCGCGGGCGTTGGCTAAGTATTTATACCAGACTAAAAGCGCGGCACCCAGCGCGCACCCGGCATCTCCGCTTGCCGGCTGGATCCAAATCTCCTTGAACGGGCCTTCCCTTAATATGCGGCCGTTGCTTACGCAATTCAAAGCTACTCCTCCGGCCAGGCACAGTTTATCTTTTTGAGTAACTTTATAAACATGCCTTGCCATGCGCAGCATTACCTCTTCAGTGACCTTTTGAATGCTTGCGGCAATATCCATGTGCTTTTGCGTGATCTCCGCTTCGGGTTTCCGCGGTGAGCCCCCGAAAAGTTTTTCAAATTTACCATTGGTCATTTTTAAACCATCGCAGTAACCAAAATATCGCATATCTAATTTAAAAGACCCGTCTTCCTTAAGGTCAATTAATTTATCCAGGATTAAATCTGCATACCGCGGCTGGCCATAAGGGGCCAATCCCATAAGCTTATATTCTCCGGAGTTGACTTTAAACCCAATGTAATAAGTAAATGCGGAATAGAGCAGCCCCAGGGAATGGGGAAAATTTAAATACCCTATCGTATCCAGCTGGTTATCTTTTCCTACTCCGAAACTCCCCGTCTCCCATTCGCCGACGCCATCCACGGTCAGGAAAGCTGCCTCCTTAAAAGGCGAAGGATAAAAAGCGCTCGCGGCGTGCGACTCATGGTGCTGGGCAAAAATAACCTTAGCCCGGCAGCCTAATTCTTTTTTAATTAATTCGGGGATCCAAAGTTTTTGCTTAAGCCACAAGGGCATAGCCCGCATAAACTGCCTCATCCCTGAAGGCGCGCAGCTAAGAAATGTTTCTAAGATCCTTTCGAATTTAATGAAAGGCTTTTCATAAAATACGACGAAATCCAGATCTTTAGCAGTAATACTGCCTTTCTTCAGGCACCAGTTGATGGCGCAAACGGGAAAGTTAAAATCGTGTTTTTTCCTGGTGAAACGCTCTTCTTGAGCCGCGGCGATTATTCTTCCGTCGCGCACAAGGCAGGCGGCGCTATCGTGGTAGAAAAAAGAAACTCCAAGTATATTCATACGGTATCAAATCTTTCTTCTATTGTGAAGGCTTGCTATCTCATCTTGGTATCGATCCAATATATACTCCCGAAGCAAATCAGCGATAGCCCTGTTACCCCTAGCATTATAATGCGGGTCTATTTCGAATGTTATCTTGGTAATTTTGCTTAACTGACCGGATAGATCAAGATATTCTATGTTATGCTCTGCCAAAAACCCCCCCAACCCGGGAAGCAATTTTGTAGAAATATTTACGACTAAGAACTTAACCCGCATACGGTCGCACATATCTTTGAAATTAAGGAATATTTTGCTAAACTCTTCTTTGACTATCTTTCTTTGCTCATCTGTGGTTATTTTATAACGCCCCCCATCGCCTTTTTGCTTGATCTCATCCCAGACTTTTTTGCTCCTTTCTTGTAAATGGAATGACATCAGCGCGATCTCGGCATTTACCCTGGCCACGGAATAAAAGTAACTTTTCGCCGATAAATATTCAGATATATTCTTAAGAAAATTGGCGGGACAATGGATCCTGCTTTGGGAATACTTTGTTTCTTGCTTCGCTATTAACAAATGGGGCGAGTTTTCTATTTTGTCATAGATTGATCTGTCCAGGTCAACCGGAATGATCGAGCAGATTACGAGATCGGGTTTTAAATCCATCCCGCGGTATTTTAACCATAAATACATTTGATGGATCCCATAACCGGGGACACCCGCGTTAATCGTATACACATTCTTAATTTCTTTTTCAATAAGATCGGAAAACCTGCTGCCGCAAGGGAGGCCTTCCCCGAAAGTCATGGAATCTCCCAGGAAAATTATTTTGAATTTGTCCGTATTTTCAATCTCTTTTTCGCGCAAACCTATGCTATTTATTTCATAAATAACCTGAAAATCCGACGCGAACGCGTTTCTGGATACATTGGGGATCAACCGATAACCTAACACAGGATCGGGAATAGTTATTTTTGGCAGCCTCTCAAATGAAAAATTCTTATAAACATCAATTTTAATATTTTTTATTTTGAAAAATAACCTGGTAATCCCTTCAATTACGAATAAAATGGAAAAAAGGCATAAGAGCATTATAAAAAATATTTTACTATTTTTCATAATATTATTTTACCATAAGGCGGGCTTTGGCTGGATATCCAATTATAAAATCATTTAACGCGTGGCTACTTCAATAACCGTGCTGACGCTTGAAGTATTGCCCGCCTCATCCCTTACCGTAAGGGTGGCGGTAAAATTACGCACCCCATAAGTAGTGCTCCAGTAAGTATTCTCGGGGTTCTTCTTCGTAGAGGTATCCCCGTCGCCAAAATCCCAATTGTAAGAAACGATCCGGCCTGATTTAGAGCGGGATTTTTCTCCGGAAAAATTCACCTTAAGCGGCGAATAACCTTTCGCGGGCTTGGCGATGATCACTGCCACCGGAGACTCCAGGGATGGTTTAGCTGCCGGTTTTTCCTCGGCGCCAGGAGGCTTAACTTCTGCCGGTTGGGGTTGGGGAGAAACCGGCTGCGGTTTAGGAGAAAGAGACGGTTGAGTTTCAGGAACAGGCGGCTTGGATTCAGGGAGCGCAACTGCCGGCTTGGATTCAGCCGCAGGAGGTTCAATTTTCGGGGCTGCCGGCAATGCCTGGCCCTGCTTCAAAGATTCTTTAGCTAAATCTTCATTGATATACGCGTCAAGCTTCTCCCTTAGGCTGTTTACGCGGGATTTCTCCAGGGCCTCCTTCTCCTCATCAAGCTTATCCACCCTCTCTTTGTATTTAGGATCACGATTATATTTATAATCCGAGATAGCTATAAACGGCCAGCGTAAAACCCCCCACATAAAATCCACAAACATCGCCGGAGTATCCCATAAGAACTCCTTCGTGCGCGAGGTCATCTGGTCCATATTCTTATAGTAATATTCAACCGTGGCCCTGCGGCGCTTAAAACGCTCCTTAGCCAGGGCTAAATCCGGCAGGGATTTTTCTTTCCCCACGGTGTATTCTAAAATAGGCTTGTTATCATAAGTAGCCACATATCCCTGGCTGGCGGAAGAACCGGATTTCTGGAATTTGTAAGTAGCGCAGCCGGATAGAATGAATGCCAGAAATAATAAAACCAGGGTTTTTCTCACTCGCTTACTTCCTTTCCTTATTCCTGTATTTAATCTTGCTATTGGCGCATTAAAGCCAGTGCCTCTGAGCGGGTCTTTTCATTCTCCTTAAAGATACCCCGCACAGCGCTGGTCACTGTCATAGTCCCGGGCTTACGCACCCCGCGCATGGACATACA
>SCRK01000063.1 GCA_004298075.1 bacterium
ATTTTATGATCCCCTATAATTCAAAGTTCTGGACTATCCCGCTTCAAAACCTGACTTGCGAATGGCTGGATGGTTTTGTACCGGTTCCCTCTTTAAAAGAACTGATAGGGGGCTCGGTGGCGGATAACCCGAAGGCATTCGGCTATAATGCCCTATTCTGGTATCCTAAAAAAGGGGGGATAGGCCAGCTTCCCTATGCATTGGCCGGCCAGGTCCGTAATATATTTACCGGTTGCCGAGTTACCGGGGTTGATTTTAAAAAAAAGGAGATAGAGATCTTCAATGGCGCGAGGGAAAAGTTCGACTATTTGATATATACTATCCCCCTGCCGGAATTATCGCGGATAAGCAAATTCCTGCCGAAACAACTGCATTCCGCTGTCAATAAATTGCAATGGAATTCAATTCTCAACTTAAATTTAGGAATAGAGGGGGTTCAGCGTCATAATAAGCATTGGGTATACTTCCCCCAGGAAAAGTTCTCTTTCTTCAGGGTGGGATTTTTCAATAATTTTTCCCAATATCTTTCGCCCACCGGCAAATACTCTTTGTATATTGAATCCTCTTATTCGAAAGATAGGCCCATCGATAAATCCGGCAGCTTAAAGAATATTATCAAAGATCTGAACACTGCCGGGATTTTAGAGGAAAGCAGTAAAGTATGCTGCCGGCAGGTAAATGACATTAAATACGGTTATCCCATTTATGACAAAAATCACTCTTCGGCAAGAAACCTGATTAAAGATTATTGCCTGGAAAATAATGTTCATTTGGCCGGCCGTTACGGCTCCTGGTCCTATATGTCCATGGAGGATTCTTTGCTTGAGGGCAAGCGCCTAGCCTCTATCTTTTAAGGGTTTGTCTATGCTTACTATTATTCGGGAAATATCAACCAGACGCAACCTCATATACGAATTGGTGGTCAAGGATTTAAAAGTCCGTTATCACCGCCCGGTTCTCGGCTCACTATGGGCCTTCTTGTCGCCGCTTTGTACGGTAGGGATTTTTTATCTCGTTTTTTCTGTTATCCTGCGAGTAAAGATCAAAGAAGCGCCTTTTCTTCTATATTTGATGAGCGCGGTATTCCCCTGGCGGTTCTTTCAGGATTCGCTTCTTGCTTCAGTCGGCAGCCTTATTGACAATAAAAACCTGATAAGGGAGTCTAATTTTCCGCATTATTTCATTCCTTTGTCTATAGTTTTGGCTAACGCGGTAAATTTCTTGCCTTCCCTGGGGGTATTGATCATCGCCGCGGTTGTTTGTTTAAAGGGGCTGCCTATATTTATTATATTGCTGCCGGTAATTTTATTGATACATCTGATCTTGGCTGTCGGATTATCATTGATAGTTTCTCTGTTGTATGTGAATTGGCGCGACACAAAATACATTTTGGATGTCCTATTACAAATATTGTTTTATTTAACGCCGGCATTTTATTCTATTTATCTGATAAAAGATTCCTTTGGCCGGCTATGGTTTAATATATACAGCTTGAATCCTTTCGTGGGCATATTGAACTTATACAGATTGACGATCTTGAAAGGCTATTATCCCGTGATAAAAGCGGTCGTTCCGGCATCCATTTTTTTTATCCCTCTGGGCTTTGCGGTCGCTGTTTTGTTGGTAAGTTTTTATTTATATAAAAGGAATAAAAATACTATAAATGACTATCTGTCCTATTAGCGCCGCGCCTGTAATTAAACTGCGGGGGGTGGGCAAAAAATATCAGTTTTCAAAATCTACCGGCAGGAATACTGATATTGATCTTGCAAACCTATGGGCGTTAAAGGATGTGTCTTTGGATGTCCGCCGGGGAGAAATTCTGGGAATAATCGGCAGGAACGGAGCCGGCAAGACCACCTTGCTGAATATAATCTCCGGCATCTTATCACCGACAAATGGCAGGATGGAGGCTGGTGGCAGGGTATTGGGATTGTTCAATTTGGGAGTAGGGTTCCAGGATGAATTGACAGGCAGGGAAAACATTTTTCTTAACGGCGCTCTTATCGGAGCCGCAAGAAAAGAACTCGAGAATAAACTGAATTCCATAATAGATTTTTCCGAATTAGGCAATTTTATCGATATGCCTTTAGGGAGCTATTCTCAAGGGATGCGCCTTCGTTTGGCGTTCAGCATTATGGTCAACTTGGAGTTCGATATTTTGGCAATAGATGAGGTTTTGGCAGTGGGAGACGCGCTTTTCCAGAGTAAGTGTTTCCAGCGGCTGGCAGAATTCAGGCGGGAAGGAAAGACCTTGGTTATTACCACCCAAGATATGCTTTTAATCGAGAGGTTTTGTGACCGGGTTGCGCTCTTGAACCATGGTTTATTGGTGTTCTCCGGAGAGGCAAAAGAGGGGGTCAATATCTACTACTCTATTTTAAGTTCGGAGAAGTTTTTTGTCGCCCCTCTGGAAAATAAGCCGAAATTGATCGAAAGCACCAAAAAGTGGTCAGAAGATGTGTGTAACTGGGGAAAGCAGTTGGGGACAAACGAAGTGGCTATCGACTCGGCAAGATTCACGAATAGACTTGGATTTATATCCAACAAAATCAAAACCGGGAGTTATTTAAAGATCAAGGTGCGTATTAACGTCCTCAATGCTGTCAAGAATCCCCATTTTGGCATTGCCATATTCAGAGAGGATGGGGTGTATTGTTTTGGTCCCAACACTGTTTTTGACGGCCATGATATCCCTGAA
>SCRK01000011.1 GCA_004298075.1 bacterium
CAAAGTTTTCACGGGTAAGCGGCCCGGGGGGAGCTGATTGAGCACCGAAATATCCAGGTCTCCATAAAGGGTGATCGCTAACGTGCGCGGGATGGGTGTAGCGGTCATGATCAAAACATCCGGATTATTTCCTTTCTTAGGCAGAAGCGCCCTCTGGCCAACGCCAAATTTATGCTGTTCATCGATCACCACAAAACCAAGCTTGCTAAAACTCAATTCTTCATTCAGGAGGGCGTGCGTACCGATCACCAGATCGATTTTGCCGTCTTTTATTTCCCGGCATATTTTTTGCTTCTCTTTATCCTGGCCGGTCAATAAAGCTACGCGGACCTTCCTTCCGGAAAAAACCAGGCCGGATAGCTGGGAAGATATCTTATCGTAATGCTGCCGGGCAAGTATCTCTGTCGGCGCCATAAAAGCCGACTGATAGCCTCCCTGCACGGCGATCAGGCTTGCCAGGGTAGCTACAACTGTTTTCCCTGAACCCACATCACCCTGCAGCAGCCTTTGCATAGCCATAGGGCTGGACATATCCGCCTTTATCTCCCCAATGACCTTTTCTTGAGCAGATGTAAGCTTAAAAGGCAGCGCGGAAATAAAATCCCCGGTCAATCTCCCATCAACGGTATGTTGAATACCCTTCTTCTCTTTACGCTTGCGCTTCCTCAAAACAAGCGGTAATTGAAAGACCAGGAACTCTTCAAAGCTAAGCCGGCTGTGCGCCTGTTTTTGTAGATCCATGCTTTGCGGAAAATGAATATTGAGCAAACTTTGCGCCAGATTAAGCAGGTTATTGCGGGTACGCAGATCAAAGGGCAGGCAGTCATTTATTTTCGGCAGGAATTCATCCATGGCGTTCTTGACCACCTGGCGCAGAGAGCGCTGGCTGAAACCCTGAGGCAAGGTATATACCGGGACGATCCTGCCGATATTCAAAGAATCATCATCTTCGCCGCCGACAAACTCAAATTCCGGATTATCCATCTGCAGCCTGGCGTTATAAAGCTGAACCTTTCCGTAAAGAATCAAACTTGAGCCGGTTTTAAGGTATTGATTAAGGTAAGGCTGGTTAAACCAGACACAAGAAATATCACCCGTAGGATCCGTAAGGAGTGCTTCGGTTATGCTGAAAGAGCGCCTGCGCCAGGAAGAATGGGACCGGCTGGAGCGGACTTGCGCTTTGATCGTATAGAATTGTCCTTCTTTAAGTTCTGATATATCGGCAAAATTAGTCCGGTCCTCATAGCGGCGGGGAAAATAATAGAGCAGGTCTTCAATGGTACAAACGCCGTGAGCGGCAAAACTCTTGGCGCGCTTGGGCCCGATCCCTTTAAGATATTGGATAGACGTGCTTTGGGCCATATTATTACCGCGCTATTGGTTCACCGTATCACCTCGAACCTTTACGGCTCCAGGCAAGCACTAAGGGTGAAGCTATATAAACCGTAGAGTAGGCGCCACAGAAAAAACCTACCAGGAGAGCAAAAGAGAAATTACTAAGCACCTCTCCGCCATATAAGAATATTGCCAAAACGCACATCCAGGTAACCCCGGTAGTTAATATTGTCCGGCCCAGGCATTGATTTACGCTCAAATTTATCAGCTCATAAAGATTTAGTTTACGGTAAAGCCGGGCATTCTCCCTAACCCGGTCATAAACAACAATAGTGTCATTAATAGAGTAGCCGGCAATAGTCAGGAAAGCTGTAACGCTTAAGAGGTCTATCTGCCTGCCGCTCATAGAGAGTACTCCTAATGCCACCAAGACATCATGGACAAGAGCGATTATGCCGGCGATCGCAAAGTTAAAATGCTTAAACCTGAAAGCGACATAAATAAGTATCCCGACCAGCGCCCAAACCAGGGCCAACACCGCCTTATCCCTTAAGTGTTTTCCCGCCACCGGGCCGACGCGCTCTATTCTCAAAACCTGGATATTATCCTCGGGGAAACTAGCCTGCAATTTTTCAGTCAGTATTGTATTCTTATCTTCGCTTGTCCTGATCAGCAAAACATTGGGGTTTTCTTTAAACTGCTGTATTGAAGCGCCGCTAAGATTGATCCCGTCCAGGATCTTTCTAACCTTATCCAACGAAGGAGCTTGCTTAAACATATACTCCTGAAGCTGGCCGCCGGAAAAATCTATTCCATAAGCCTTATTCCCTTTCATGAAGAATGAAACCAGGCCGGCCACGGTTATGGCGATAGAAAGCGCGTAGAAGATCTTTCTTTTGCTGATAAAATCTATTTTTGTATCTTTGATCAGCCGCAGCATCGGCAATGATTTTAAAAGCCCTGAGTTTATCAAGAGCTCAAAGATCACCCTGGTCACAACGATCGCCGTAAACATGCTGGCGAGCAAACCAATGGTCAGGGTTACCGCGAAGCCTCTTATCGGCCCGGTGCCGAACTGGAATAATAAGAACGCGGCGATCAATGTCGTAAGGTTGGAATCAAAAATAGCGCTGAAAGCCCGGTCATAACCATTGGCTATTGCCAAACGCAAATTCCTACCCGCCCCCAGCTCTTCTCTTATGCGCTCATTAATAAGCACATTGGCATCAACTGCCATGCCCAAAGAAAGAGCAATACCGGCAATACCGGGAAGGGTCAAAGTAGCCGATACCCCGGGGAATATCAAAGGAAGCATGCCCAATGCC
The DNA here is from genome assembly GCA_004298075.1 of bacterium. Taxonomy (GTDB): domain Bacteria; phylum Omnitrophota; class Gorgyraeia; order Gygaellales; family Profunditerraquicolaceae; genus UBA6249. The sequence continues at coordinate 2,661 of SCRK01000011.1, forward strand.
CCCAGGATTATAAGCAGGTTAAATAACAACGCCACATCCGCAACCAGTCCGGCTAATAAATAATAACCCGCCATGAAAATAAAGACCAAACTAATACCGATAACGCTGGCTTTAACACCCTTATTTATGGAATCCTGGCCTAAAAGAGGGCCAACGGTCCGCTCCTCTTCAATATGCATGGGCGCGGGCAACGCCCCGACCCTTAAAACAAGCGCCAGATCCTGGGCAGACTGGGCATCAAACTTTCCACTGATTACCGCTTCCCCCGAAGGGATCGCTTCTCTGATCCGCGGGGCTGACTGCACCTTACCGTCCAACACGATAGCCAGCCGCTTGCCGACATTCGCCGCGGTTATCTCGGCAAACTTCTTGGCGCCTGCGGCATTAAACTGCAGGCTAACGATCGGCTCATTGAACTGGCTCTGGTCAAAACGCACTGAAGCGTTAGTTAAGGTATCCCCGGTCAAAACCGCCTGTTTCTCAAGCAACAGCGGCTCATTTTCATCAAGGGTATATTTTAATTCATAGCCGTTAGGGACTGTCCCTGCCAAAGCGCTTTTAAGCTTATCCGCGTCATTGGAGACGATCTTAAACTCAAGCATCGCGGTTTTGCCGATAACATCAATAGCCCGCTCCCTGTCGGTAACCCCGGGCAGCTGCACGACGATCTCATCCTCTCCCTGCTTCTGAATGGAAGTTTCCCTGACCCCGAACTCATCAATACGGTTACGGATCACCTCTACTGCCCGGTCGCAGGCGTCCAGCTTAGCCTGACCCTCTAAATGGCTGGTATCCACCTTAAGTAAAAGGTGCATCCCGCCTTTTAGATCAAGCCCCAGATTAATGCGCTTCTCTAAAGGAAAAGCGTAATACGCGCACAGTCCGAGCACCCCCAAGATAAGCAGTATTTTGTAGATCAGTTTTCTTTCCATTTATACAAACTCCTGTTTGTTTTTTAAGCGTTTTGCGGTTTCTTAATATAAGCAATGCTGTTTTTTTCGATCTCCATCTTCACATTATCATCAATGCGTAAAGTTACGGTCCTCTCTTTAACCGCGACGATCGTTCCGTGTATGCCTCCGGAGGTAACAATTTCGTCATTCTTGCTTACGCCTTCCAGCATTTTCTGGTGCTGCTTCTCCTTTTGCTTCTGCGGCCGGATAAGCAGAAAATAAAAAACAACGAAGATCAAAGCCAGCGGAAGAAGCTGGACTAACGGATTAACTGATGTTTGCTGCGGCATTTTAGCCTCCTTTTATTTGTCTTTTTTTAACAAACTCTTTATGGTCACCGATAACTGCGCCCCGTTTTTTATCCATTCGGCGATACGCTCTTTCTTAAGCACTGCCTGGCCGGTTGCCGGCTTATAGAAACCTACCTCCTCAATTACCCGGCTGTCCCGGCCTCTTCTCTCATCAAATACAGTCGCGCGAAAATGCGGCTTGCCTTTTGGGTTTTTGCCGATCCTTCTTAGACGAATATGCACTGCCATTAAACTCGCTCCTTTCTTATTCTCTGATCGCTTCCATCATAGCTTGGGCCTTGTTGACCGATTCCTGATATTCTTTTTCGGGGAGGGAATCGGCAACTATACCTCCCCCTGCCTGCACGTAAGCAAAGCCATCCTTGCAGACTATGGTACGGATGGCAATGCAGGTATCCATATTGTGCGAAAAGCTGAAATAGCCGATCGCCCCGGCGTAGAGGGAGCGTTTCAAGTTCTCCAGCTCGTCAATGATCTCCATCGCCCTTACCTTCGGCGCGCCGCTTACCGTGCCGGCGGGAAAGGCGGCCTTCAACACATCATAGACATCAAACCTTTTTTTGTCAAGTATAGCGCTTACTTCACTGACCAGGTGCATGACATGCGAAAATTTTTCCACGCGCATAAAATCATCAACTTTAACCTTACCCGGCTTACTTATGCGCCCCAGGTCATTCCTTCCCAGGTCAACCAGCATCAGGTGCTCGGAACGTTCCTTTTCATCGGCGAGAAGTTCCTTCTCAAGGCGCGCGTCTTCATCGCTATTCTTACCCCGCCGGCGCGTTCCGGCGATGGGCCGGGTCTGCACAAAACCGTTTTCGCAGCGCACCAGCATCTCCGGGCTTGAACCCACGATAGAGAAATCCTTAAACTT
>SCRK01000064.1 GCA_004298075.1 bacterium
GTGTATTGCGTCCACTCCTTGTTCAGGATGACCGGGCCGATACTGGCGCTGTCTGAATCCGAGAATTCTCCCATAATACCGCCGACCTTGAACTCTTCGATACGCTCCCCTCCCTTTGCCCCGCGAGCCCAGAAGGTAAGCTTAGTGGCTTTAGCAAGATCGTACCCCGCGTCAATGCTTCCCCAGTTATTCGCCGGGTTCTGCCAGAAGATCCCTGCCCAACGCGCTCCTTGAGCTGCCTTGCCGTTGTAGATTATCTTAATGCAGGTATCCCCTAAATAGGCATCCTCTTTTGAGGAACCATCGTACTTGATATCGCCGTAATCACCCATCCAGCCGGAAGGAATAAAATGATTGCCTACGGATGAACGGTCGGCATAAACATAGAACGGCATTGGCTGCTGCACCTTGCCCAGCGGCTTTAAACTCGGATCAGCCTCAAATTTTATATCATCAATATAGAATGTGGCTCCATCCGGGTTTAGATCCGCCGTCGTAGTCCAGCCGAATCCGCCGTTAACATACGACAGGTCCTTGCCTACCAGATTAATGGTGTATTGCTTCCAGGTGTCGGTCAATTCGATCGGGCCCATTTCTACCGACACTGTATCCGGGTAAGTGCCCTTGATACCGCCGACCATTACCTTCTGAAGTATCTCCCCGCCTTTGGCGCCTTTTGCCCAAAAGGTAAGTTTGGTCATCCCGGTCAGATCAAAACCCCCTTTTTTATTTCCCCAGTTGTTCGCCGGGTTCTGCCAGTAAACACCTGCCCAACCCTGGCTCTGCGCTTTCTTGGCGCTATAGACGAACTGAATGCTGCTTGTGCCGCTATGCGGGCTTTCTGCCGATTGATCGTTCATCTTGATATCGCCGTAATCACCCATCCAGCCGGAGGGAATAAAATGATTCTCCCGCGAATTCTTATCCAGGAAAACCACAAACTCCTTGGCTGTGTTAGCCGCCTTATCTTCGGCCTTGGCTATTGCCGGGGCCATAAGGATCAGGGCTAACAATACCACCAGTAACTTCTTCATACCCACCTCCCTTTTGTTTCTATTGCCTGTTATTAAATTCAACTCATTTCCATTTCTTCTGATACGTATAGTAAACTTTGCGTAATTGCCTTAAGAAGGGGCTTAATTTCCCATCTCCCTGGCTGGACATACCCAGCCACTCCTCGTGCATATATCCATCAGGAAAAGGGCCCGCCCATAATCCCTTGGTATCGTGGATCGCCGGCTCATAGGCCTTCCACCATTCATCTAGCCATTCAAAGACCACTCCGCCCAAGGCATTGCCTTCTCCGCCATTAAAAGCCATATTATTCTGGATATCCTCCCAGGAACCCAAATGGTACTGCGCCTGCATCTCTTCGGCCTCATCAGCGCTCTTTCCTTCCGAATACGCCGGGCAGCCAAATTCGGTGATAAAGGTGGGCTTGCCTGATTCCTCCTTAACCTGCCTCCAAAAGGCGCCAAACCCGTAATCCCCGCGGTAGGCATTAGTGCCGAAGATATCTATATCCGGGGTGTCCCTGCCGAATTTATCCAGGAATAAAATGTCTCCGCTGCATATGGCCACCGGATGCTCCGGGTCAATTGATTTGATGATCTTGGCGACCTCATTGGCAAATTTAAAAAAAGCGTCAGGCTGTTCATTCGCGTTGCAGGCATAGCCGTAAACATTCTCATTACCCAAAAGCCAGAATAAAATATACGGCTCATCCTTGAATTCATTGACCATTTTTTTGACCGACTCGATCATATTCTTCTTCTGCTCTTCATTATTGTAATCCGTGCCGGGGTTCCAGGCTGCTCCGGAACCAAGCGCATATTTACCGAGGAAATCCCCCATGATCACCCGGATGCCGTAAGTTTTGTAAAGATCGCGCAAGAGCTCTTTGTTCACCTTAAGCGGATGGTGATAAAGCCGGATGGTATTTACCCCCATATCCTGCATCAATTTAAAATCTCCCACAGCCGGCTCATCGGCGTCCTGCAGATTATTCTTATTCTTATCAACAAAGGCGTCATATGGCCCGTCAATCTTGCCGTTTTTATTGAAATCCTCCTCCATCCAGTTGCCCAGCGTACCATCGTCCGGGGATTGGCCTACCTTGGTGGGGGCATAGGTGATCCCTTTGATCACATAAGGTTTATCCTCAACCAATAGCTGCCAGTCATCATTCTCATATTGCACCAGGCGCACCTTACCCTTACCTACTTTTTTCTTGATCCTTAAAGAATCGGCTGTGGGCTTGGCTTTAGCCGCCTCCTGCGCCAGATCAACCTTAACGAATCTTCCCGGGTCAGCCACTACGGTATCATTGGAAATATCATTGTCAAAGCCATTGACAATGTTGATTACCGCGCCCTCCAGTTTATAACCTAATTGCGGATTGCGGCGCAACAGGAAATTTATCTTGGCAATAGCTGCCTGGCCCACATACCAGGGGGTATGCCAATAGGTCCAGCCATAGCTGCCGGGGAAATGCACGACAATAGCGTAATAACATTTAATGGCCTGGGCGATAAGGCCTGAGCGCTCAAGTATCAACCCGGTACAGAACAACTTCACTCCCTGAGGCTCGCTGGAGGTAGCCCATTTCAGGAATGCCGCCTCCATATCCGGGGAATAAATAAAATCCCAGAGATCCCCATCCAGGCGTTTTTCTTTTATCGCCTTCTTCAGCTGCGGGTCACGCATTACCGCGCTGGAATTGGGATAAACACCCTCTCCTACTGCGGCGATCAGTCCCGGCTGATCGGTGATCACATATTTATAATCCTTGGTCCCCGCATTCTGCAACCGGCCGTATTTGGCGTAATCCACGAACTCTTCTGTCCCGGGATCGGCCAAAACGACTTTCGTAGGCAGCTGGCTTACCTTCTTTTTTTCCTCTACTTCAATGGAGCCGGTCTCGGTCTTCTTTATGCTCTGCTCCGAAGCCAGCCTTATCGACCAGAACCAGCCGCGGGGATCCCATGCCTGGCCGTAAGAATATTTATCGATGATCAGCTTGAATATCTTCTTGGCATCATCGGGTTT
>SCRK01000012.1 GCA_004298075.1 bacterium
GAGAAAGGACGAACTGCTGAAGCTAAAAAGCGTATAGGGGTTATGCGCCAGCTTGCTTATGAATATTGGTTGAATAATGGCACCTTGACCGGCTTGGCCAATAGTGACGTGGGGGTTGACTATACCTGCGTATCCACCGATTTCTACAAGTATTGGGTGGATAGCTATGCGAACTCTGTATACTTGGTTGCGAACAGGTGCACTTGGGGCGGTAAGACCCCTACTTCTTCCAAGGGATATCGCGTCTTTATGGAATATTATCCGGGCACGGGGACGGGAGACTGGCATTGTCATTATGATGACGGCAGTGCAGCGTGCTTCGGTATGCCGTATTAATTCAGACCAGCAGATTGGGTGGGCCCGGCGCAAAACCCCTTATTTTCTCTTGAGATAGGTATAGTTTTGTGCTAAAATTTTTTTATGATTATCAGCCGGCAAAAGCCTTTAGAAGAGTTACTGTACAGCCTAAAAGAGTATAATAAGATATTTCTGGTGGGCTGCGGGGAATGCGCTACAACCTGCAAGAGCGGCGGAGAGCCTGAGCTGCTTAAGATGAAGGCGGATCTGGAGGCAGCGGGAAAGATTGTTTTAGGAATATGTATGCCCGGTGCTCCCTGCGTTGCCCCGCAGATTAAGACGGAGCTGGCAAAAAATATAAAGGTATTGCGCGATTGCCAGGCTGTTTTGGTTTTGGCCTGCGGGTTAGGGGTGCAATCGGTAAAAGAGAATGACCGCTTAGGGTTAGCAGTTTTGCCGGCCAACAATACTCTTTTCGGCGCGGTCATGGATGCGCAGGGTAATTTTTATGAGAAGTGCTCAATGTGCGCGGAGTGCGTTTTAGGAGAGACCGGCGGGATCTGCCCGGTCACCCTTTGCCCTAAAGGCCTTTTAAACGGGCCCTGCGGAGGGATGAACAAAGGCAAATGCGAAACAGACAATGAAAAAGATTGCGCCTGGGTTTTGATCTACCGGGAACTGGAAAAGAAGAATAAGCTGGATAAGATCAAAGATATCCATAAAGAGAGGGATTATAAAAAGTCTTCCCGGCCGCATAAATTGATAATGAATAAATAAAATGGCGGAACAACTTCCTTATAGCGAAAAAGTCATGGATCATTTTACCAATCCGCGCAATGTCGGCGAGATCCCCGATGCCAGCGGCATCGGCACCGTGGGAAATCCTGTCTGCGGCGACGTGATGAAGATGTATCTTAAGATCGAAAACGAAATTATCGTTGATGTTAAATTCAAGACCTTTGGATGCGGCGCGGCAGTTGCTACCAGCTCTATGGTTACGGAGATGGTCAAAGGCAAGAGCATTGCCGAGGCCTTAACCATTACCAATAACGCGGTTGCCGAGGCCTTAGGCGGCTTACCTCCCGTAAAAATGCACTGCTCGGTCTTGGCGGAGGAGGCCTTGCGTTCGGCCTTAAAGGATTATTACAAGAAGCAGGGAAAGCCCGTGCCTTTTGAAGATAAAGGCCATGCCCATGAAGGGGAAACCTGTTTATAGGCAGTTATGTTGACAAAAGCCCAAATACGTAG